>JAQBVH010000049.1 GCA_027623615.1 Planctomycetota bacterium
CCGCGCCTCCCTCGCGCGGCAGGTCGGGGGTCGGGGCACGCAGGGCGGACTATCCATGGCGGCCACGGCGAGGACGGGGTAGACGTGAGGTCGTCCCTCCTCCAGCCGGTCCACCATGCAACGACTCTCCGTCCTCGCCCTCGCCCTCTCCCCCTACGCTGCCGCGCAGGGTTTCGACTACCCCGACTTCTCGAGCGTCGCGGGCCTCGCGCTGAATGGCGACGCGGTTCAGGCCGGTACCGCGCTGCGCGTCAGCGGCGCGAGCATCTCGGAGAAGGGCTCGGCCTACTACGACCAGGCGGTCTCGGTCGCCGCCGGCTTCGAGACGACCTTCACGTTCTCGATCACGGCCCCGACCGCCGGCGGAGGGGACGGGTTCGCCCTCCTGATCCAGAACGACCCCGTCGCCGGGCTGACCGCCCTCGCGGACCACGCCTCCGCGATCGGCTACAGCGGCTTCCTCGCCACCCCCACGAACGCGATCGACAACGCGATCGCGGTCGAGTTCGACACCTACGCCGCCGGCAGCTGGGGCGACCCGAGCGCCAATCACATCAGCGTGCACACCGGCGGCACCGGCGACTGCAACGCCCACGAGGACTTCTCGCTCGGCAGCGTCACCCCGGCCATCGACATGAGCGACGGAGCTGTGCACACCGTCAAGGTCGCCTACGACGGGGCGAACCTCGTCGTGTACCTCGACGACCTGGTCACTCCCGCGCTCTCCGTCCCGTGGGACTTCGCCACCGGCGGGACCTACGCCGGCGGCGGCGCGGTAGGCGGCCTGGTGTTGCAGGGCGGCACCTCGGCCTATGTGGGGTTCACGGCCAGCGCCGGCGGCGCCTGGGAGAACCACGACGTGCACTCGTGGAGCTTCGGCTACGCGGGTACCTCGATCGGCACCAACTACTGCGGGCCGGCGAACGGCAACTCGAGCGGCATGCCCGCCGTGATCTCCGCCTTCGGCAGCGACGTCGCCGCGGACGACTCGGTGCGGCTCGACGCTGCCCAGATGCCGACCAACCAGTTCGGCTACTTCATCAACTCGATGAACCAGGGCTTCGTGATCCCGCCGGGCTCCCAGGGGATCCTGTGCGTCAGTGGCCAGATCGGCCGCCACAGCGCCAATGTCCTGTCCACGGGCGCGACGGGCGAGTTCTCGCTGCAGCTCGACCTGACCGACCTGCCGACGCCGGGCGGCTTCTACATCGTCCAGCCGGGTGAGACGTGGTACTGGCAGGCCTGGTTCCGAGACGTGAACCCCAATCAGACCAACAACTTCACCGAGGGCATCTGCATCAGCTTCAACTGAGCAATCCCTGAACCGGGCGTGCGGCTCCGTACGCCCGGTTGGCTCAGGCAGGCGCCCCGTACTCGGCCCGGTACGCCTCGATGCGTGCCAGGTCCGCGTCCCCGAGGACCACGCGGCCGTCGATCTCGCGCCCGCTGAGGTGCTCGACGATCTCCGCGAGGGTCACGATCGCGAAGGTGGGCATGCCGAACTCCTCGCCGACCTCGGCCAGGGCCGCGCGCTCGCCCTTGCCCCGCTCCTGGCGATCGACCGAGACGATCAGCCCGGCCAGCTCGACGGCCGCCGCCGCGCGCAGGACCGGCACGGTCTCGCGGATCGAGGTGCCCGCGGTGGTCACGTCCTCGACGATCAGGACGCGCTCCCCATCGGTGGGCTGGTGTCCGACGAGCACGCCACCCTCACCGTGGTCCTTGGCCTCCTTGCGGTTGAAGCAGAAGCCCACGTCCTTGCCCCGGCTCGCCAGGGCTGCCGCGGTGGTCACGGCCAGCGGAATGCCCTTGTAAGCGGGGCCGAAGAGCACGTCGTAGCCCTCGCTCAGCCGACCCTGGATCGCGTCGGCGTAGAACTCGCCGAGGCGCGCGATCTGGGTGCCGGAGCGGTACTTGCCCGTGTTCACGAAGTAGGGCGTCTTGCGCCCGCTCTTGGTGGTGAAGTCGCCGAAGGTCAGGACCTCGCAACGCACCATGAACTCGATGAACTCGCGCTTGTAGGCTTCCATGGGGACCATTCTAACGGCTCAGCGCACGAGCTTCTCCGGGACGCGCAGGGCCCGGTAGATGCGCCGCCGGGCGCCGCGGGACAGGGCCGGGTTCCAGTACTCCCAGACCACCTCGCCGGAGGGCGTCACCTCGAACAACCGGCCGCGCTCGCTCTCGGTGATCAGGGTCGTGCCTCCCGCAAGTCGCTGGGCGCCGCTGCGGACGTCGCTGAAGAAGTCCCGCTGCCGGTAGGTCCAGACGATCTGGTCGCTCGCGGGGTCGACCTCGATGACGCGCGACCAGCGGCGGCGGCGACCGTTGTCGAAGATCAAGACCGTGCCCGCGTCGGTCATTGTCGGGTGATGGGGGGCCTCGAGCTCTCCGGGACCCCAGCTCCACAGGACCTCGGACCGCTCCGGGTCGAGGACGAGGACCAGGTCGACGTTGCGCAAGCACATCAGCCAGGCGCCGGGCCACGCCGAGTCCTCGGGCAGCTCCTGGACTGCGTTCAGGTGGTAGTAGTCGAAGACGGTGATCGATTCCCCCCCGGGGGGCACGTCCAGCGGGGACGGCGGGTGGAGCTCGGCGAACAGGTCGCGATGCTCGAAGAGATCCCAGCGCCGGAGCACCTCTCCGTCCGGGGACAGGCTCACGATCGCGTCGAAGCGGACACGGCGCCCCTGGAACGCGCGCTCGGTGTGGACAGGGACGAGGAAGCCGCCTCCGGTCCGCGGCCAGAGATCGTGGTGGCAGGAGAGGGGGGTCTGCCAGCGCAGCGTCCCGTCCCCGTCGACCAGCGCGACGCCCTCGTCCGTCGAGAGCAGGGCTGCTCGTCCGCCGGCGAGCGGGACGCCGTACTCGACGCGCGTGAATCCGGGCACGGTCCAGCGCTGCACCACCGCGCCCGTCGCGTCGATCGCGATCAAGCTGGAGTCCTCATCGCCATAGACCGTCACGCCCGGCCCGACGCGGCCCGGCTCGCAGATGGTGACGCCAGAGCGGTCGGCGTCCGCGTCCTCGTCCCAACCCGCGTAGGGGATGTCTCGAAAGGCCTCCGCGTCCGCAGCGCTGGTCGCAGGCGCTTCGGGCGCAGGATTCCCACCGCCGCAGGCAGTCAGGATCAGGGCGATGCTGGGCAGGGCGCGCACGCCCGCAGCCTACCCGTTCAGGTCCGCGCGTCGACGAAGCCGTTCGGCGCGAGGCGTTCGCGCAGGCTTGCGCTCCAGTCGCTCTCGAAGCGCCGCTCGGGGTCGAGCTCGCCCGTGCGCCTCAAGAAGCCCACGAGGCCGGGGTGGGCCGCCCGCAGCTGGCCGCCGGTCGCCCAGCGGTGATAAGTCAGGTAGAAGCTCCCCCCGTGCCCCAGCGCCACGTCGATCAGGGCGCGGAAGCGACCGATCGCGTCGGCGCGGCCGGCCTCGTCGTGGTCGACGTGCAGATTGACGACCAGGCAGGCCCAGGGCTCGCGCGCCCAGGCGAGGGCAGTGGTCGCGTCCCGTTCGATCAAGCGCAGGGTGGCGTAGATCGGCTGGGCTCCCGCACCGATCAGGGCGGCGCGCAGGTCACCCAGGAACAGCTCGCAGCGCGCTCGCGGAACGTACAGCTCGGTGATCATCTCTGAGCCCGGGCAGCGCGCAGCGCACCGGCGGTCGAGCTCGAGGTGGTAGTCCGGCAGGTAGGTCGCGAGCTGCGCGCGATCGGACTCGTAGACCTGGCCGTGGGTCTGGGTGTAGTAGGCGGCGTACTCCGCGAAGGCGCGGCCGGGCTGGGTGTGGGCCAGCTCGAGCAGCCGCCGCCAGGCACGCGCATCCAGCCGACGCGGCTGGTCGAGGGGGACTCGAGACGAGACAGGTGCGTAGGTCGACAGCACCCCGCGGCGGAAGAGGGCGTCCGCGGTCGGCTCGATCGCCATCTGGAAGTCGCCGAACAGCGCGCCCTCGTCCCGCGCACTCTCGAGGGCCTCGACGATGCCCGGCGCCGCGCGCACCGAGACGCCCCGCCGGACACGTAGCTTGCGCTGCAGTCGCAGGGCCACCTCCGTCACGATGCCCGCCTGCCCGTACCCGCCGACCGCGAGCCGGAAGCGCTCGTCCTCCGCACTGCAGCGGTGCAGCACGCCGTCCGCGTCGAGCAGCTCGAGCGCGGCGAGCTGGTCCACCAGCGGTCCGAGGCTGAGTCCGCGGCCGTGGACGTTCGAGGCCACGCTCCCGCCCAGGGTCATGTCGTCCGCCCCGGTGGGCTTCTGCACGATCGCGAGCTCGGGCGCCCTGCGCCCCAGCTCATCGATCAGCGTGCGCCAATCGACACCCGCTTGGGCGCGCACGATCTGGCGCTCCTGGTCGACGTCGAGGATTCGATCGAGGCCCCGCGCGTCCACCAGCAGTCCGCCCTCCCGGAAGGCCTGGCCGCCCATGGCGTGCCGCCCACCGGCGACCGTGAGGCCGCGCCCTGCCAGGGCGGCCTGCTTCACGATCCGGGCCAGCTCCTCGGTCGTGCCGGGCCGCTGCACGGATGCGACCCGTGTTGGGTTCAAGCGCGAGTGGACGTCGTTGACGAGTTCCATGGGGGGACCGTACGGCGCCCGTCGATCCCCCTCGCCGCACTTGGAGATCGAGATCGACAAGCAGGGCGAATCGTCCTAGCGGGCCCCGTTGGGGCCCGCTCCGCCTCCTGCGGAGGCGTGATTGTCTTTGGGCGCCGCACCTGACGGTGCGACAGCTAGGCGACCCCGTTGGGGCCGCCTACGCCTCCATCGGAGGCGCGAGGGTTGCTGGGCGCCGCACCTGACGGTGCGACAGCTCGGAGTCCACGCGCGTGGCGCAAACTCCTGTCCCGATGCTCTACCCTGGCGGCACGTCCCTTGCTCGTGTTGACGCCGTGCTCCAGCTCCTCCGCGCTCGCCTCTCCGTCCGCCTCGGCCTCCTGTTCCTGCTCGTCGGGGTCCTGCCCCTGATCGGCGTGGGCTGGGTCGCCCTCGCGACCCTCGAGGAGGCCGTGCTCGAAGCCGCCCAGCGGCGCCAGACCCAGGTGGGGGAGAGCGCGGGGCGCCTGGTCGAGGACGCCATCGCAGATGGCACCGCCAAGCTGATCACGCTCTCGCGCCTCATGGGCCAGGGGTTCCTGGACACGAGCCCTGGGGAGTTCGCGCCGAACAACCCCTTCTTCCAGGACAACCTGGTCGGTCAGGTCCAGGGCCTGGTCGAGCCCGCGGAGGTGTTCCTCGAGCTGCAGTACTTCGGTGGCGAAGGCACCGAGTTCCTCGGCCAGGTCCAGAACACCCTCGTCGCCGACAACTTCTCGACCAACGCGGTGCTCAACGGGCGAGCGATCGAGTTCAACCGTGAGAACCTGATGGCCAACGACGTGGTCGAAGAGCGGCGCCCGCATCGCGACGCGGAGCTCTCCATGCACGCCGAGCAGGTGACCCTGCGCCTCTCCCATCCGGTGGCCGAGCCCCTGGGCGGGCAGGGGGCGATCGTCGGTCTGGTCGACTTCGACGAGCTGCGCGGGACCCTGGCGCGACTCGTGCAGGCGGACATGCAGCTCTGCGTGGTCGACCCCGCAGGCACCGAGCTCGCACGCCTGGGGGAGGTCGACGCCGATCACCTCGAGCGCCGCCTCCCCTTCGGCGAGGGATGGACCGCGATCGTGCGCGAGTCGACCGCCGCGGTCCACGCGCCGATCGCGGAGCTGCGAGAGAGCGCGCTGCCCTGGTTCGCTGGCGCCATCGTCCTGGCCCTCCTGATGGCCTTCGTCTTCGCGACCTGGATCACCCGGCCGGTCACCCAGCTCCGTCGCGCGACCGAGGCCCTGGAGGGCGGCGACCTCACGGCGCGGGCCGGGGTCGATCGTCCCGACGAGATCGGCCAGCTCGGCGCAGCGTTCGACCGCATGGCGGATGCGGTGGCCCAGCTCGACGCGGCCAAGGGGGAGTTCGTCGCCACGGTCAGCCACGAGCTGCGCACGCCGCTCACCTCCCTGCGCCTGACGACGTCCAACCTGCTCGACGGGGTGCAGGGTCCCCTCGACGGGCGCCAGGCAGCGGCGCTGCAGCGCATGAGCGGCGAGCTGAACCGCATGCAGCGCCTCGTTGAGGACCTCCTCGAGCTGGCGCGCCTCGACGCAGGGGTGCGCGAGCCGCAGCGGGCGCAGATCGACCTGGCGATCCTGGCGCGCTCCACCGTCGAGGTGCTCGAGCCCGCCGCGCGGGAGCGTGGGCTGCAGGTCGAGGTGACCGGCGCGGGCAACGCCGTCGGCGACGCTGACATGCTGCGCCGGGTGCTGACCAACCTGCTCGACAACGCGATCAAGTTCTCGCCCGAGGGCGGCCTGGTTCGGGTCGAGGTGGCCGAAAACGCCTTTGAAGTGGCCGATTCGGGGCCGGGCGTGGCCTCGGACGCGGTGTTCGACGCCTTCCACCAGGAGGCCCAGGACGGCGTCGCGCCCCCGGGCGCAGGGCTCGGACTCGCGATCGTGCGCAAGCTGATCGACCTGCACGGCGGAACGGTCCGCGTACTCAACGAGGATGGAGCGCTGTTCCGCGTGGAGCTGCCCGCGTGAGCTGTCGGCTCCTGATCGTCGACGACGACGCCGCGATCCGCGCCGCGCTCGCCGAGCGCTTCGTGGCACGCGGCTACGCAGTCACCCAGGCGCCGACCGGCGCCCAGGCCCTGGCGCGCATTCGCGAGGGCGCAGACGTCGTGCTGCTCGACCTCGAGATGCCGGACGGGGACGGGTTCAGCGTGCTGCAGGGGCTGCCGAGCACCGGCTGCGCACCAACCGTGATCGTGATCACCGCCCACGGCAGCGTCGACCGGGCCGTGCGTGCCATGCGCGCCGGGGCCTACGACTTCCTCGAGAAGCCCTTCGACGCGGCGGTTGTCGAGGAGGCGGTCGGCCGCGCAGCGGAGCGCAGCGCGCTCCTGCGCGTGAATCGTTCCCTGCAGGCGGACCAGGCGAGCGGTCTCGTCTACGACCCCGCGGGGCCCCTCGCGCAGGCTGTCGAGACCTGCCGCAAGGCGGCGTCGAGCGACGCGAGCGTGTTGCTCCTTGGCGAGAGCGGCACAGGCAAGGAGGAGTTCGCCCGCGCCATTCACGGTTGGAGCGCCCGGCGCGAGGGACCCTACGTCGCCGTCAACTGCGCTGCGCTCACCGAGAGCCTGCTCGAGAGCGAGCTCTTCGGTCACGAGAAGGGCGCGTTCACCGGCGCGGATCGTCGGCGCGAAGGCAAGCTCGAGGCTGCCCATGGCGGCACGCTCTTCCTGGATGAGGTCGGCGACACGACGCCCGGCTTCCAGGTCAAGCTCCTGCGGGTGCTCCAGGAGCGCTCGTTCCAGCGCGTCGGCGGGCAGGACACGGTCTCGGTCGACCTGCGCGTTGTCGCTGCGACGAACCGGGACCTCAAGGACGCCGTGGAGTCGGGAGACTTCCGTGAGGACCTCTACTACCGGCTGAACGTGATCGCGCTCGAGCTGCCGCCCCTGCGCTCGCGCCGCGGCGACATCCGCCCCCTGGCAGATCACTTCCTCGCGCGCTACGCGGCGCAGATCGGCCGCCCCGGGCTGCGCTGGTCCGACACCGCGCTGTCCGCATTGCTGGCCCACGACTGGCCGGGCAACGTGCGCGAGCTGCGCAACGCGGTGGAGCGCGCCGCGGTGCTCGGCGAGGGGCCGGAGCTCGGCCTCGACGAGCTGGCGCCGGAGGTGATCGGCGCTGCTGGCGAGGCGCTCGGTGAGGGCTTCCACGCGCGGATCGAGGTGTACCGGCGCCAGGTGATCGAGGAGGCCCTGGCCGCCACCGATGGCCACCAGACCCGCGCCGCCGAGCGCCTCGGCCTGCAACGTACGTACCTCTCGCGCCTGATCCGGAAGTACGGAATCGGACGCGGCTGAGTATCCGATCGGATACGCGCCGGACCCGCGTCCGTCGCCGCGGCCAGGAAATCGACTCGGCACGCCCGTTGCGAAGGTGCGGGCATGATGAACGCTTCCCTGATCACCCTGACCACCCTGCTCGTCGGCGGCGCCGCGGACGAGGTCACGCCGTCCGCCACGGTCCCCGAGATCCGCTGGCACGGGGACTACGCGGCCGCCCTCGCGGCCAGCGCCCAGAGCGGCAAGCCCGTGCTCCTGTTCCAGCTGCTCGGCCGCCTCGACGAGGAGTTCTGCTGAAGCAACGCTCGCCTGGCGAAGCAGTACCTCTTCGCCAATCCGGACGTGATCCGGACGACGACCGCGTTCGAGTGTGCCTGGGAGACGCTACGCCCCGCGCCCAAGGTCACGATCGACTTCGGGGACGGGCGCGTCCTCGACCGCACGCTCGCCGGCAACATCGCCACCTGGTTCGTGACGCCCGAGGGAGAGGCGATCGACGTCGTGCCGGGGCTGGTCGACCCGCTGGAGTACCGCGCTCGGCTCCTGCGCGCGTCGAGCCTTGCCTCCCAGCTCGCGCAGGACGACCCCGTCGAGCGTCGTCGCCAGGTCGTGGAATACCACGCCCTGCTCCTGGGGCAGCGGGGCCTCTCGTTCTTCCTCGACGTGCCGCTGCCGCCGGCGGCTGGTGCCGCGCCGATGCCGCTCGGGAGTCCGAACATGGACACCTGGATCAGCACCGGCGCCAGCGCGGCGGCGGCCTGGCAGTTGGCTGGGCCGGGCGTGATCGAGTTCGACACGATCGCGATTGGCAAGGGCATGCTCGAGGACCCGCTCAAGCGCGCCCTGCGTGAGGCCAACCGGGCACGCAAGGCCCTGACCGGCCGCACCCTGGGCCTGCTCGACCCGCTGCAGGCGCTCGTCGCGGACTCCCACTACACGAACACCCTGCGCGACCCGGTCGTGAGGCAGCGCTTCCGCGCTCTGCAGGAGCTTGTCTCACCCCAGGAGTTGCAGGGGTGGCTGTTCGCCGAGGTGCTCGACATCGACCTCGACGATCCCTGGCTCGGGCTCGCCCCCTACGTGCTTGGCAGCGAACTCGGTCGCGACCACTGAGCTTCCGTCGCACGGAGCGGGAGCCCGCGCCGCGGCGTGGGCTCCTTCTCGTTCAACGCTTCACGTCGACCTGGGCCACCGGCAGGAAGGACCGGTCGAGGCGCCGGGCGAAGTCGACCAGCAGCACCTCGCTGCTCGGCTCGACCTTGGGCTTCTTGCGCCGGCCGGCGAACTTGACGACCAGCGGCCCCTTCTCCGTGAACATGTCTGGCTCGAGGTAGATGCGCACCTCTTGGATCAAGCTGGTCTTCAGCTCGATCCGATCCGGGCCGCTGAAGATCGCCTCGACGCGCCCCGTGCGCTCCGCGGTCTCGTCGATCAACCAGCGCCGCCGACCGTCCTCGTCGAGCTTCTTGTTCAGGCTGGCCGAGATCATCGGCTCGAACTCCTCCTCGACCTCCTTGGTGGCTTCGAGGACCTCGACCCAGAACGAGCGCGCCTCGCGGGGGCGCGCGAAGGCGCGCACGATTTTGTCCGGACGGGACGGCCGCAGGTGGTCGGAGAAGAACGTCTTCCAGTCGACGACCGACAGGTCGAACGAGTGACCGAGCTCAGGGAACTCGTGGTACTCGGCCTGCTCCGCGCCGAGCTCCTCGAGCATCTCGAACGCATAGCGCACGTTCCATACGAGCCCGGCCTGGTCCTGGGCGCCCTGCAGGTCGACCAGCGGGATCGTTAGCACGTTCTCGAGGTAGCGCAGGTTCGCGCGCCCGTCACGCACGTCCCAGTAGGGCCCCCCGATCATGGGCGCTACGCCCGCCCACAGGTCCGGGTGACGCAGCGCCATCTCCCAGGCGAGGTGCCCGCCGCGACTGACCCCTGTGGCGAAGACCCGGTCCGGATCGACGTGGAACTGGAGCTTGGCCCAGTGCAGGGCCGAGAGGGTGATGTCGCGCTCGCGTTGAGTGAACCCGTAGCCGTCGTTCGGCCCGGTCTCGCTCGGGGCGACGAGGAGCATGCCCAGCTCCTCGGCGACCGACTCCCAGCTACGCACGGCCTGCTCGCCGCGGCCGCCGGTCCAGTGCAGCACCATGAGCAGCGGCGCGGCGGTTTCAGCCTGGTAGCTGCGCGGCACGTAGAGCGCGACCGGTGTCGTCTCGACGTCGCCGTCCGCGAAGAGCTCGACCTCCTCGACGCGACGACCCGCCGTCCCGTCGCCCCGCGGGGGCAGGGTCCGGCAGGCCTCGCGCCAGGCAGTCACGTCGACGGCGTTTTCGGCCGCCAGCGCGCGCGCTGCCTCGACCCGCACGCCAGGCCGCGGGTCGGCCAGCAGCGTGTGCAAACGCGCGTGGAGTGGTGCCAGGTCTCCCAGCTCGGAAGCCGGGTCCTGGGCGCCGAGCGCTACGAGTAGGGAGAGGGAAGCGATCATCGACCCTCCTGGGGTGGACTAGAAGCCGAACCTCACGCCGAAGCCGAGGATCATGTCCGTGGAGGGCTGCGGTCCATCGAGCCACTCGTCGACGGGCAGGCCGAGCTCGAGGTGGAAGGCAAGCGGACTGTCCTCATCGTCCCGAGCCCACTCGAGCCCGAGCACGAGGTCCGTCCGCGCGCCCCCCTGGAGGAAATCGTCGTCGAGGGGGTCGTCGCCCGGGAAGAGGCCGACCGCTCCC
>JAQBVH010000050.1 GCA_027623615.1 Planctomycetota bacterium
GGGGGCGCTCCGTAACGCGCTCCCCCCTCGCGCAGCTGGCCGAGGACGCGGGCGTGCCGCTGACGCCCCCGGGCGCCGGCAAGGTCGACCCCGACTTCCTCGCGCGCCTGCGCGGCTTCGAGCCCGAGGTCCTGGTCGTAGCGAGCTACGGCGTGATCCTGCGCGAGGACGTGCTCGAGCTCGCGCCGCAGGGTGCGCTGAACGTGCACGCCTCGCTCCTGCCGCGCTGGCGCGGCGCGTCGCCGATCCAGCGCGCGATCCTGGCCGGCGACGCCGAGACGGGGGTCAGCGTGCAGCGCATGGTGCTCGCGCTCGACGCTGGCGACGTCCTGCACGAGAGGCGTGTGACGATCGGCGCTCGCGAGACGAGCGGTGAGCTGCTCGCGCGCCTCGCTGAGCTCGGCGGTGAGGCCATCGTCGAGGCCCTGGACCTGCTCGACGGGGGCGCGGCCACCTTCACGCCCCAGGACGCGGGCGCCATCACCCTCGCGCCGAAGCTCACCAAGGAGGACGGCCTGCTCGACTGGACGCGCCCGGCCGCGGAGCTCGATCGGCACGTGCGCGCCCTGTCGCCCTGGCCGGGCACGCGCACGAGCCTGCCGGACGGGCGTGACCTCGGGGTGCTCGCGGCCGAGGTCGTGAACGGTGCCGGCGCGCCGGGAACCCTGCTCGAGGGACCGGGCATGAGCATCGCGACCGGGGCCGGAGCACTCTCGCTCGTGACAGTCAAGCCCGCCGGCAAGGGCGCGATGGACGCCGCAGCCTTCCAGAACGGCGCGCGCCTCGCGCCGGGAACGGTGCTCGGAACCCCAGCATGAAGACCGCCCGCCAAGCCGCCTGGAAGATCCTGCGCTCGGGGAGCACGATGCCCCTGCGCGAGGTGGATCGCGTCGCCGCCGCGTACGAACTCGACGACCGCGACCGGGGCCTGCTACGACAACTGATCGGTACCGAGGTGCGCCGGCGCGGCAGCCTGCGCGCGATCGCAGCGCACTTCGCCAAGGGCAAGCCCTCGGCCGACGTGGCTGCTCACCTGCGCCTGGGGATCGCGCAGCTGTGCTTCCTCGACCGCATCCCGCCCCACGCCGCGGTGTCGGAGACCGTGCGCTCCGCCGCGGACACGCTCGGCCTCGCGCGCGGCCGCTACATCAACGGCGTGCTGCGCAGCATGCAGCGCGCGCTGCGGCCCGGGTACTCGGGGGATCCGACCCGGGACCTGGTCGGCGCCGGACGACACTTCGAGATGCCGGTCTTCCGCGACCCGACGCAGCACCCGCTGCTCTGGATGGAAGACGCCCTGTCGATGCCCGCCGCGTTGGCCAAGCGCTGGCACAAGCGTTACGGGGAGGAGCAGGCCACTGCGCTCGCCCGTCTCGCCGTCAAGGAGCCGGCGACCTCGCTGGTCGTCTTGGAGGGTGAGCGCGAGGAGGTCGCGGCTCAGCTGGACCTCAACACGACCCCGGGGACGCACCCGCGCGTCCTGCTCGCACCGAGGGGCACGCTCTCCACCGTGTTCGCGAGCGAGCCCTTCCGGCACGGTCGACTCACCGTGCAGGGCGAGACCGCGCTGCGTGCGGCGGAGCTGCTCGAGGCGCAGGAGGGCGAGCGCGTGCTCGACCTGTGCGCCGCACCCGGCGGCAAGACGGTCATGCTCGCCCACGCCGGCGCGCAGGTCGTGGCCGTGGACGTCAACCCGACGCGCCTGGCGCCCCTCGAGGTCAACCTCGCCCGGGTCGGCCTGCTCGAACGGGTGAAGACCCTGGTCAGCGACGGCTGCGCCGCGCTCGCGGAGAGCGCCCTGTTCGACGGCGTGCTCGTGGACGCTCCGTGCAGCAACACCGGCGTGCTCGCCGCGCGCCCTGGCGCGCGCTGGCGCTTCGGCCCGAAGCAGACCGAGGAGCTGTGCGCGATCCAGCGCTCGCTCCTCGAGGGTGCGTGCAAGCACGTCCGTGACGGCGGGCGTCTGGTCTACTCCGTCTGCTCGATCGAGCCCGAGGAGGGTCCGCAGCAGGTGAAGCGCTTCCTCGAGAGCCATGCGGGCTGGGAGCTCGAGGAGGAGCTGGTCGCGCTCCCGGCGGATGCGGCCGCCGGCGGCCCGCTGGATGGGGGCTTCACGGCGCGCTTGCGCCGCAACGGCTGAGGCTCGGCGCGCCTGGCAGGCCACCTGACACCGCGTCGGTGACGTGCCAGAGGCCCTCGGGGCCGCGTCTCCGATCGAGCCGTCGCGACGGCGGTCGGCGTGCGCGGTAGGATTCTCCCTCCCCCACCCCCAGCACCATGGCCCAACGACGACGCCCGACACGATCGCGCCAGCGCGACGAACTCGCAGAAGAGGAAGGGGGGCGCTACGCCTCTCGCAACCAGGCCCCGAACATGGCCCCTGCCGTCGCGGTCATCGCGATCATCGCCATGGGGGGCATCGCCTTCGCGGTCTACTCGAACTCCACCAAGAAGGATGCGGCGGCCAAGGACAACGCGGCCCCGGCCGTGGTCGACCCCTTCGCGAACGTGCCGAAAGAGGAGGGGCCCAAGGGGCTCAGCCCGGGCGGCAAGCGCACCAGCCTCGTCGAGCGTTCGCCCGCTGGCCTGCTCGACGACCCGACCTGGCTCGAGCTGAGCGAGCGCGCCAACGTCGCGATCGCCCTGCACAACGAGGCCCAGGAGGCGCTCAAGGCCGGGCCCGAGCAAGACGCCGTCTACCGCAGCAAGGGCATCGACGCCAAGGATCAGCTCAACAAGGTCCTCGAGGACATGTTCGTCTGGTACGCGGACCTGGTGGAGCAGTACGGCGAGAACGACCGCCGTGTGCGCCAGATCAGCGCCGAGCGCGAGAAGTGGTTCACGGTCGTCGGCAAGTACCGGGGCATACACCGCGATTGATGACGCGGCGTGCCCTCGTGACGGGTGCCTCCTCCGGCATCGGAGAAGCCACCTGCCGCCTGCTGGCCCGCGAGGGCTACCGCGTCGCGCTCCTCGCGCGCAGACGGGGCAACCTCGAGCGGCTGGCGCGCGAGCTCGAGGGGGACGGCCACCTGGTCGTCCCCTGTGACCTGACCGACCCGGCCTCCATCGAGGCCGCGGGAGGCGTGGTCGAGGAGGCGTTCGGCGGCCTCGACCTGTTGGTCAACAACGCCGGCCTCGGCTACCGCGCACGGGTCGAAGAGCTCGTGCCGGACATGCTGCGCGACGTGTTCGCCACCAACGTGACCGGGCTCCTGTTGATGTGCCGCGCCGCGCTACCGCTCCTGCGCCGCGGGGAGCGGTCAGTGGTCGTGAACGTGTCCTCGGTGGTCGGGCGCCGCGGCATCCCGGGTCAGGCGGCCTACAGCGCCAGCAAGGCTGCGGTCTGCTCGATCGGCGAGGCCCTGCGCGTCGAGTGGGCCACCGACGACATCGCGGTCTGCACCCTCAACCCGGCCCTGACCGCGACGGGCTTCTTCGACGCGCAGGCGAACCCCTCGGGGCTGCCACACCCCGACCTCTCCGAGGCCGCTCCTGTGGAGGAGGTCGCCGCGCGCATCCTCGAGCTCGACCGTCGACCCGAGCCCGAGCGATCCCTGCGCTGGAAGTGGCGCTTGCTCGGTGTGCTCTCCGTGCTCCGACCGCGCGTGGCGGATCGCATGCTCGTCAAGCGGTTGGGCGGCGACTGGTCCGCGCCGCGGCGCTGAAGAGTCCGCGGGCTCCTGACGCCACGCTGGCAGGAGGGGTCGCTAACGTGGCGCCATGAGCCTGCGCCGCGAGGAGAACCCCATGTCCGCCGAGGTGCGCGCTGCCCTCGAGCAGCGCGACATCCTGGATGCCTATCTCGAGCGGCCGCCCTATCAGCGCAACGACTACCTGGGCTGGATCGGCCGCGCGAAGCGTGAGGAGACGCGCGCCAAGCGCGTGGCGCAGATGCTCGACGAGCTCGAGGCCGGGGACCGCTACATGAAGATGAAATGGTCCGGACCGCGGTGAGTCCGGCTCAGAACTCCGGCAGCGGCGGGAGCTCGACCGGAGCGCTCGGGCTGGGCTCTTCGTCTTCGAGCTCGAGCGCGCCGGAGGTGTCGATCAGCGAAGGCGGCGAGAGCACGTCGAGGTCGCTCAACGCATCTAGGGAGTCATCGTCCTCGGTGAACTCGAGCGCGCCGAGGTCGAGGTCTTCGGCCGCCATGGGCACACCGGTGTCGACCTCGTCGTCGAGCGAGGCCCGGACGGCGGCGTCCCCCTCGTCGAAGAGAGAGCCCCAATCACCCCCTTGTTGCTCCGCCCGGGTGCCGTTGGTCGCGAGCCAGCGACGGTTGGTCTCGACCGTTCCGACCACGGGCAGCAGGAACAGGTCGGTCTCCGCCGCGAGCATGCCGAGGACGTCGGCAGCGACGAGGCCCGGCATCGCCACCGTGAGCAGTTGGCCGAAGCGCCGAATCGGCACCAGGGCGTTCTCGTGCATCAGCGGCGACTCGAGCTCTTCCCACAGGACCGGGTCGGGCTTGCAGAGATCCACGGGCAGGAACGGCAACTGGAAGAGCTCCGCGACGACCCGCGAGAGGTCCCAGTCGCTGACCAGGCCGGCCGTGACCACGGCCTCGCAGAAGGTCATGCCGCCGTCGTTCGAGGCCTGCAGCATCTCGCGCAGGCCGTCCAGGTCTGCCATGCCGCGCTCGTTGAGGACCTCGGCGAGGCGCGCGTCGTCCAGTCGTTGGGCGTTCTTCAATTCGTCGGTTGGGCTGCGTCCCGGGGTGGAGACCCGGCTGCTATCGACCGTTCGCGACCCGGCCCTGGAGTGGGACGGCCCACCCGCGCCCGGAAAACCCTTCCACCTCCTAGGCCATGCACCTCGATCTCGTCCGCACCTCCCTCGAGCGCCAGTTGCGGGCCTCCCTGTTGACCCTGCGTGACCTCGTCGGACGCTACCCGGACGACCTCTGGCTGGATCCGGGGCCGCAGAACGCAGCCTGGCAGCTCGCCTACCACACCCTCTTCTTCGGCGACTACTACCTGGCCCCCGCCAGCGATCAGCACGATCACTGGCCTGGCCACCGCAGCGGCGTGCAGTACGAGGACGGCATCCCGGGCCCGCCGATCGAGGGGGACGACCGGCCCCTGGTATGCGCGCCCTACTCCAGGGAGGAGACGATCGCCTTTTGCGATCACAGCCTGGGTCGACTCCGCGCGGCCCTCGCTGCCCTGGATCTGGAGGCGCAGGACTGTGGCTTCGCCTGGTACCCGATCCCCAAGCTCGAGCACCTGCTCGTGAACCTGCGCCACCTCCAACATGGGGCGGCGCAGCTCGCCGACCGGCTACGGGCGGCGACCGGGCAGGGGACGCCGTGGCTCGGCTCGCGCTGAACCGTCAGGCGTCGGGGCGCCAGATCAGCACGTCGTAGTAGCTGTCGTCGCCCTTGCGGGTCTGGCTGACGGTCAGGTTCCCGGGGAGGTAGGGGCGATAGTCCTCGATGCAGAACGGCGACATCGTGCGGTCGTCGACGCGGTTCCAGACCATCTCCCCGTCGGTGTGGGGCTCGACGAGCACGACCGCCTTGCGCGCCTTGCGTCGACAGGTCTCCAGGAGCTTCGCCTTGTGCTCGCCGGGCGGGAGGTGAACGAGAACGGCGACGGAGTAGATCACGTCGACGGAGCCGTCCGGGACGTGGTCCAGGAGGTGGGGATCGGTCAGGTCCCCGTGGCGCAGCTCCCACTCGTTCGCGCCCTCGGCGTGCTCGCGCGCGTAGGCGAGAGCTTCCTCGTTGATGTCTATCCCGGTCAGCTTGGCCTGGGGGTAGGCGCGCCAGACATGGTGGAGGTTGCGGCCTGCGTTGCACCCCAGCTCGATCGCCGACTCCGCGCCGCCGACCTCGGTGAGGGCATCGAGCAGGTCGACTGTGTAGCTGGCCTCGACATCGCCTTCGAGCCAATAGCTCTCCGGGGCGTTCACGACCTCGCCGCGCGAGTCCTGCTTGTTAACCGCGGGCCCAGTACTCCCGGCTGTGCTCGAGCCAGGCGTCCTAGGTGGGCGGCCAGCTCTTGCCGCGGCGAAGGATCTTGCGGAAGGCGTCAGCGAGGCTCATGTCGTACTCGGTGGGCTGGTCGGCGGACGCTAGACGTCCAGGTTCGTCACCGAGAGCGCGTGCTGCTCGATGTACTCGCGGCGCGCTTCGACGCCGTCACTCATGAGGATCGTGAAGATCTCGTCGGCCGCGATCGCGTCCTCGAGCTCGACCCGATACATGTTGCGCGTCTCGGGGTCCATGGTCGACTCCCAGAGCTGGTCGTGGTTCATTTCGCCCAGGCCCTTGTAGCGCTGAATGTCGACGTTGGTCTGGGCACCGCGTTGGACCAGGTTGGCCAGCTCGAGCAGGCCCGTGGCTTCGGTCGGGTCGCCCTTGCCGACGTTCACGATCCAGCGACCGCCGCCCCGGAAGATCAGGCCCCGCGCCTGAAGGCCGAGGAGCACCTTGACCGCCTCATCCGCACCCGAGAAGTGGCACGTGATGACCGCGGCCTCGGACAGGGAGGTCTCGCCCTCGGGTCCACCGAAGATGATCACGTCGCCGCCGAGCACGCCTCGTTGGAGTTCGAGCCAGTCATCCAGCTCTTCCTTGGTGTTGAAGAACCCCTCGGCCTCGCCGGCCTTGCCCCAGAAGTGGGGCAGCGTCTTGCCGTCCCAGCGGTCGACGACCGCGGAGAAGGGCACCTCGGCCCAGTAGGGCACGGCGCTCTCCGAGAGCTCGGTCAGCCGGCCCAGCTCGTGCATGAGCTCCTGGAGGGCAGCGCCTTCCCACTCCTTCTCCGCGTTCTCGTCCCGGACGACCACGGAGCCGATGCCCCGGTCGACCAGGTACTGGCGCAGCGAGCGCTCGTCGGTCAGGTAGGTCGACCTCTTGCCGGAGGTCACCTTGTAGAGCGGCGGCTGCGCGATGTAGAGGTGGCCACGCTCGAGCAGCTCCGGCATCTGCCGGAAGAAGAACGTGAGCAGCAGCGTGCGGATGTGCGAGCCGTCGACGTCGGCGTCGGTCATCACGATGACCTTGTGGTAGCGCAGCTTGTCGACGTCGAAGTCCTCGGCGATGCCACAGCCGAGCGCCTGGATGATCAGCTGGATCTCCTGGTGCCCGAGCATCTTGTCGAGGCGCGCCTTCTCGACGTTCAGGATCTTGCCCTTGATCGGCAGGATCGCCTGGTAGACGCGGTCGCGGCCCATCTTTGCGGGACCACCGGCCGAGTCACCCTCGACGATGAAGATCTCGGTCTCCTCGCGGATCTTGCTCTGACAGTCGGCCAGCTTGCCGGGCAGACCGCCGCCGGCGAGCGCGGACTTGCGGCGCACGAGCTCGCGGGCCTTGCGCGCAGCCTCGCGCGCTTCCTTGGCGCGCACCGCCTTCTGCACGATCGACTTGGCGACCGTCGGGTGCTCCTCGAGGTAGATCCCGAACTGCTCACTGACCGCCGATTCGACCAGGCCTTGGATCTCGCGGTTGCCGAGCTTGTCCTTGGTCTGACCCTCGAACTGTGGATCAGGGACCTTCAGCGACAGGATCGCGGTCAACCCCTCGCGGAAGTCGTCGCCGGAGGGCAGTTCTCCACCCTCTTTCACGAGCTTCTGGGCTTTCGCGTAGTTGTTGAGGGTCCGCGTCAGGCCCGCGCGCAGGCCGGCGAGGTGGGTGCCGCCGCCGTGGGTGTTGATGTTGTTCGCGAAGGTGTAGACGGTCTCCTGGTAGGAGTCCGTGTACTGCAGCGCGAGCTCCACCTCGTACTCCCCCCCGCTCTCTTGGGAGATCATCGCCTTCGTGAAGTGCACGACCTCCTCGTGGAGGGGATGCTTGTTCTTGTTGATGTGGCTGACGAAGGTCTTCAGCCCGTCGGGATAGCTGAAGGTCACCGACTTGCCCGTGCGCTCGTCGGTCAGCTGGATCTTCAGTCCGCGCGTCCCCATCAGGTACGCGGTCTCGCGCATGCGCTTCTCGACGATCGCGTAGTCGATCTCGGTCGTGGAGAAGATCTTGCCGTCCGGCTTGTAGTGCACGGTCGTCCCGGTGTGGTCGGTCGAACCGCCCGACTCCAGCGGACCGCGGGTGGCGCCGCGGTCGAAGGACATCGTGTGGATCTGGCCTTCGCGGTGCACCTCGACCGTGAGCCACTCGCTGAGCGCGTTCACGCACGAGACGCCGACCCCGTGCAGGCCGCCGGACACCTTGTAGGTCTCGTCGTTGAACTTGCCGCCGGCGTGCAGGCTGGTCAGCACGACCTCGACCGCGGGCTTGTTCTCGGTCTTGTGCATGTCGACCGGGATGCCTCGACCATCGTCCGAGACCTTGATCGTGCCGTCCTCGCAGATGATCACCTTCACCAGGGTCGCGAAGCCCGCGAGGGCCTCGTCGACCGAGTTGTCCACCACCTCCCAGATGAGGTGATGGAGGCCACGCACGTCCGTGTCCCCGATGTACATCGCGGGACGAACGCGGACCGCCTCCAACCCCTCGAGGATCGTGATCGAGTCGGCGCCGTAGCCGCCCGACTTCGGGGTCTGCTCTTGTTCGGCCATGCCTGCCTGTGTCATCGCTTCAGCTTGAAGGTCACCATGCGCACCGCTTCGCGGCGAAGGTGTTGGTTGGTGAGCTGCCGATAGCGCTCGCCGGTGAAGTTCGCGAGTTCGTGGTGGTGGGCTGCCGACTCCACCTCCACGATCAGCTCGCCCCGTCGAAAGTCCACGGCCCGCGCACGTCGCGACAGGTCGGGGCCGAGCACGACGCGCCAGGCCTCGTAGATCGGATAGTCCTTGAGCTTCGCGCCGAGGCCGCTGGAGCGCAGGAAGTCACGCACGGCGTCGCCGGCGCGGTGGACGCCGCCGCGGTACGCCTCGTAGTCCTTGCGGCTGCGGCTCATCGATCGGGTCGCGCTCAAGCGTCCACCGTGATCGGCATCACGATGTAGAGGTAGTTCTCCCCCAGCCGAAACTTACCCGGCGAGGTCCGCTCGTTGAACTCGAGGCGCACGGTCTCTTCCTGGCAGTGCTTGAGCCCGTCCATGACGTAGTCGGGGTTGAAGGCGATGTCCGCTTCGCCGTCCTTGAAGTCGACCTCGAGGTGGGCCTTGGCCTCGCCCCGTCCGACCGACTGGCCGAACAGCTCGAGCCTGCCCTTCTCCAGCTTGAGGCGCACCGCACGGGCCTCGTCACCGGCCACGTTCGCCACGAGGCGCAGCTTCTTGCTGAACAGCTCGCGGTCCGCCTCCATCGAGTGCGTGACCTCGCCCGGGATCACCGCCGCGTAGCGCGGGAACTCCCCGTCGATCAGACGCGCGAAGATCTCGGCGTTCTTGGTGCGCAGGCCGATCTGCTGCTCGCCGAAGTGCAAGCGCACCTGGTCGAGGGGGTCCTCGATCACCCGGCAGAACAGCTGCATGCCCTTGGTCGGCACGATCGCCGGCTCACCGCCCGCCTTGGCCCCGTCGACAGCAACCGTGGCCACCGCCAAACGGCGACCGTCGGTGGCGACCAGCTTGAGCGCGTCGTCCTCGAGCACGGCCAGGACCCCGTGCATCGCGTAGCGGCCCGGCTCCCGTGCGGCGGCGAAGGCGGTCTGCTGCACCAGCCTGGTGAAGCTACCGCCCTGCATCGAGATCGTGTTCTCCTCCTCGAAGCGGGAGACGACCGGAAACTCGTCCGGGTCGAGCGTCACCAGCTCGCAGCTGTCCGGGCCGCTCGAGATCGTGCAGTGACCCTCGGTGGTCTCGAGGGTCACGGTCTCGCCCGACAGGTCGCGCACGAAGTCGAGGGTGACCCGCGCAGGGATCACCGCCGGTCCGGGCTCCTCGACCTGCACGTCCTCGATCGCGTAACGCACCGAGACGTCGAGGTCCGTGGCCACGATCTCGAGTCGATCGTCGGTGGCGACGAGGCAGACGTTCTCGAGAACGGGCTTCTGCGGCTTGGCGGCCACGACGCTGTTCGCGATGGCCAAGCCTTCACGGAGCTTCTCTCGATCGCAGATGACCTTCATGGGTGTGCTTGTGTGGGTTGCGTGGGTTCTCCACCCCCATCCTTAAGAAGAACTTCTTCTTCTTAACAGGGGGGGGTCCGGATCGTGGAGAACGGGGGGGTCGACAGTCGCAACTGCTTGTGAGTCCAGGGCGTTGAGGCCGGGGCAGGTCGGTTGGTGAGTTCGCGCGGAGCGTGGAAGACCCGGTAGCTGGGTTCGAGTTGTCCACCTCCCTCCAGAGGGGGCGGAGCGTGCGGTGTCAGGTCGCCAGTTCTCCCTAATCTGTCAACGGAAGAGCCGGCCTGTTCGGAGAGGTCACCCCCAGGTCGTCCACCTCGAACCCACGAACCTTGCACATCGATCGCGGGGACCGAAGGCGCGCCGAGCGCCGATTCGCGGGCTCCGGGGAGGGTCTCCAGGGGCGCCACAGGGGGCCCCATAGAGTAGTCGCACGAGGGGTTCGTGTCGATGCGCGAGGGGCCCCGGAACTCAGCCAGGAACGGCGCTCCGGAGGCCCAAATCGCCGAGTTTGGGGCGGGTGAGCCGGAGGCACGTTCCGCGCCCCCAGGCAACGCCACGGCGTTGGTCGCGGGAGCCCCCGAAACGGACGACACGCG
>JAQBVH010000051.1 GCA_027623615.1 Planctomycetota bacterium
TGAAGGCCTCAGGGGTGTCGCAAGCTCACGTCGCTCACCTGCGTTAGAGTCTTGGCCCATGGCTGCGCCGCAACAGACCGACGGGGAGGAACCCGAGCGCTCCCCCGAGGACCTGGCGTCCCTGATCGCGGCGCTCGAGGCCCTGGGCCACCCCGCCGCGCTCGCACGGCTCACCCGCGACGAGCTCGATCGCCTGCGCACCGCGGCAGGGCGCATCGCCCTCCCGGGTCGGCTGGACCGCCGCCGCCAGTCCCGGGCACGTCGCAGCGAGAAGCGCAGGGAGCGGCGCGACGTGGATCTGGCCGCCCTCGAGGCGACCAGCAACCGCGCCCTCAAGCGCGCCCTCGCGTTCCCGAAGGCGCCCAAGCAACTGGCGCTCAGCGCGGAGCACCGTGACCTCCTCGACCGGCAGGCGCGTGAGCGCGACAAGGACCTCGCGGCGACGCGCCTGGTGGAGGCGCGCGGCTGCTATGTGTGCAAGGAGAAGTACACCGAGCTCCACCACCACTACGACTCGATGTGCCCCGACTGCGCGGCGCTGAACTGGATCAAGCGCCACGACAGCGCGGACCTGCAGGGGCGCGTGGCGCTGATCACCGGGTCGCGGGTGAAGATCGGTTACGAGATCGTGCTCAAGCTCCTGCGCGCCGGCTGCCGGGTGATCGCCACCACGCGCTTCGTGTGCGACGGCGCGCGGCGCTTCGCCGAGGAGGAGGACTTCGCGACCTGGGCGTCACGCCTCGAGCTGCATGCACTCGACCTGCGCCACACGCCCTCGGTCGAGGCGTTCTGCGCGCGCCTCCTCGAGCACGAGACCCGACTCGACTTCGTGATCCACAACGCGTGCCAGACCGTGCGCCGGCCACCCGCCTACTACGAGGAGATGGTGCGCGGCGAGTCGCCGGCCGCGCTCGCGGAGGGCGAGCGGGCCCTGCTCGGCCATCGCAGCACCGAGCGCGCCCTGCAGTCGGTCCCCGGCCCCGAGGACGCGGCCGCGATGAGCCAGCTCGACCTCCTGGGCGAGGGCGACCTCGGTCACCTCTTCCCCAAGGAGCTCAAGGACGGCGAGGGTCAGCAGCTCGACCTGCGCGACGAGAACTCGTGGCGCCTCGAGCTCGACCAGGTCTCGACGGTCGAGCTGCTCGAGGTCCAGCTCGTCAACTCGATCGCCCCCTTCGTCCTCAACGCACGGCTCAAGCCCCTGATGGCAGCGGTGCCCAGCGTCGACAAGCACATCGTCAACGTCTCGGCCATGGAGGGGCAGTTCTACCGCACCTTCAAGACGACGCGGCACCCCCACACGAACATGGCCAAGGCGGCGCTCAACATGATGACGCGCACCTCGGCCGCCGATTACGTGCGGGACGGCATCCACATGAACAGCGTGGACACCGGCTGGGTGACCGACGAGGACCCCTTCGCGAAGACGGTCGAGAAGGAGGACTCCCAGGGCTTCGCCCCGCCCCTCGACTCGATCGACGGCGCCGCGCGGGTGCTCGACCCGATCTTCACGGGCTTCAACACCGGCGAGCACTGCTGGGGTCAGTTCCTGAAGGACTACCAACCAACGCGCTGGTAGGTCGGCTGTTCCTTCGGGCGTGACACCCACGCGCGCCGCGTCCCGCGCATGGAGCCCGGCCCGCTCGACCTCTTCGAGCGGGTAGGTCGCGGCCACAGGCTCAGCCCCTCGAACGTGCCCGCCGAGCGGGGCTTGTGGAAGGCGTACCTGCAGGAGTACGTCCCGAAGGCGGCAGCAATGCAGAATGCCGAGAAGAGCTCGGGACGCGCGCTCTCGAGGGCGAGAAGTACTCGCCCTCGCTCGAGGTGGCGTTCCGCATTGCCAGGGTGTTCGGGAAGCCCCTGGAGGAGGTCTTCCAGTACGAGGAGCAGCGGCGCCGCTGAGCAGCCTCGCTCCGAATGCGTGGCCATTCCAGCGAGCCGCGTCCCAGAGCGGGGCAGGGCCAGAGGGTCTGCTAGCATCCGGGGCCCCGGTCCCAGCCCCTTGTCCTGGGCCGGGTGGGCCGCACCTCCGGATGGCTTGCATGAACACCACGCTCTCGGTCGCTCTCTCCACCCTCCTGTTCTCCTCCGTCGCCGTCGCCCAGGGCGCGCCGATCGCCCTCGAGCCGATCGCCCTCGAGAAGGGCTCGCGCATCGTGCTGATGGGCAACGGTCTGGGCTCGCGCATGCTGCACTACGGTCACTTCGAGACCGGGCTGCACCTGCGCTACCCGAACCACGAGTTGTTCGTGCGCAACCTGTGCGACGAGGGCAACACGCCGAGCTTCCGGCCCCACTCGGGGCGCGCCAACCAGCTCGGGTTCCCCGGCGCGGAGGCGTTCGCCCGACCCTACTGCGACGGCAACCTCGCGGACGGCGTCGGTCACTTCGAGACCGACGAGCAGTGGCTCACGCGTCTGAAGCCGGACGTGTTGATCGCGTTCTTCGGGTTCAACGAGTCCTTCCAGGGTGGCGCAGGTCTGGCGAACTTCCAGGCGGAGCTCGACGCCTTCGTGACGCACACCCTGGCCCAGTCCTATGGCGGCGAGGCGCCGCCGGCGCTGGTGCTCGTGTCGCCGACCGCGTACGAGGATCGCTCCGATCGCTGGAGCGTGTCGGACGGCAAGCGCCAGAACGCGAACCTCGCGGCGTACACCCAGGTCATGGAGGCCGTGGCCAAGGCCCACGGGGTGCGCTTCCTCAACGCGTTCAACTCGTCCCTGACCTGGCTGGAGGAGTCACGGCGCCCCCTGACCGTCGATGGGGCCCTCTTGAACGACGAGGGCTACCGCTACCTCTCCACCTTCCTGTTCGTGCACCTGTTCGACGCCGGTCTACCGGGCCCCCGCGAAGCTGCTGTCCACGCAGCCGTCGCGGAAAAGAACTGGTTCTGGATCAACGACTTCAAGATCCCTAACGGCGTGCACGTCTTCGGTCGGCGCCACAACCCGTTCGGGCCGGCGAACTACCCGTTCGAGATCGACAAGCTGCGCGAGATGACCCTCATCCGCGATCGCGCGATCTGGGCGGCGGCTCGGGGACGCACGCTCGACGTGGCCGCCCTCGACGCACGGACCTCGAGCCTGCCCGAAGTCGAGACCAACTACACGCCGAGCAACAAGAACGGCGAGCTGGTCTTCCTCGATGGCGAGGAGGCCCTGGCGACGATCAAGGTTCCCGCGGGCTACCGCATCGAGCAGTGGGCCACGGAGGACGAGTTCCCCGACCTCGCCAACCCCGTCCAGCTCTCCTTCGACAACAAGGGTCGCCTGTGGGTCGCGACCATGCCGAGCTACCCCCACTACCGCCCGGGGGACCCGCGGCCCGACGACAAGCTCCTGATCCTCGAGGACACCGACGGTGACGGCAAGGCCGACAAGCAGACCGTGTTCGCCGACGGCCTGCACCTGCCGATGGGCTTCGAGTTCGCACCCGAGGGCGTCTACGTCTCCCAGGGCATCAACCTCGTGCTGCTCAAGGACGAGGACGGGGACGACCGCTGCGACGGCCGCGAGATCATCCTCAGCGGCTTCGACGACCACGACACCCACCACGCGAT
Organism: Planctomycetota bacterium; assembly: GCA_027623615.1. Taxonomy (GTDB): domain Bacteria; phylum Planctomycetota; class UBA1135; order UBA1135; genus JALWOP01. Next base: position 3,560 of record JAQBVH010000051.1, read on the forward strand.
CGGCGCCTACTGCGCCGATCCCTCCGGCGCGATCCTGATGTGCGAGGGCACCTTCCTGCGCAGCAACATCGAGACGGCCCATGGCCCGGTGCGCGGCACCAACGGCGGCTTCTTCCGCTACGCGCCCCAGCGCCGCCACCTGGAGCGTCATGCCCAGCTCTCGATCCCCAACCCCTGGGGCATCGCCTTCGACGACTGGGGTCAGCACTTCTTCCTGCACACGTCCGGGCCGAATGTCGAGTGGATGCTCCCCGGATCGATCCGCCCGCGCTACGGCGTGGCGACGCCCGGCAGCAGGGACCTGATCGAGAGCGCCCACCGTGTGCGCCCCACTTCCGGCATTGAGTTCATGAGCAGCCGTCATTTCCCGGACGAGGTCCAGGGCGACATGTTGCTCAACAACGACATCGGCTTCCTCGGCACGAAGCAGCACGAGGTGTTCGAGGACGGCACCGGCTTCGGCACGAAGTGGCGCCAGGACCTGACCAACTCGAGCGATGGCAACTACCGCCCGGTCGACATCGAGACCGCGCCCGACGGCTCGCTGTACATCGTCGACTGGCACAACCCGCTGATCGGCCACATGCAGCACAACGCGCGTGACCCCCACCGGGACCACGACCACGGCCGCATCTATCGCATCACCTACCCCGGCCGCCCGCTGGTCGAGCCGGCCGAGGTGCATGGCGCCCCGATCGCCACGTTGCTCGACAACCTGAAGCTGCCCGAGTACCGCACGCGCTACCGCACCCGGCGCGAGCTGCGTGGGCGCGCGGCGGGTGAGGTCCTGCCGGCGCTGAGGCGCTGGGTGGTGGCCCTCGACCCGACCGACGCGCGCCACGAGCACCACCTGCTCGAGGCCCTGTGGGTCACCTGGGGCCTCGACCAGGTCGACGAGGGACTCCTGCGCGAACTCCTCGGCGCCAAGGACCACCGCGCCCGCGCCGCGGCGGTGCGTGTGCTGCGCTACAACGGCCACCGCATCGCGCATCAGTCGGAGCTGCTCGAGGTCATGGCAGGCGACCCCCACGGGCGCGTCAAGATGGAGGTGATCGCCGCCGCGTCGTGGCTACCCGAGCCGGACGGACTGAACGTGCTCGCCGCCGCGGCCCACGACCCGAACGCTGCCGACGAGCCGCCGCCGAGCCACGTGAAGGTGCAAGGCAACGGCGCGCGCATCGAGCTCTCCCACCCCGACCTCGTGGGCGTGACCTCGTTCCGCATGACGGTCAAGCGCAGCGATGGGATCATCAACCTGGCCGAGATGGTCGTGACCAGCGGCGGCAAGGACGTCACCTCGCGAGCGAAGCTGTCCCAGTCCTCCGAGTACAACGGCGGCCAGTTCCCGATCGGGAACCTGGTCGACGGGGACCGCAACAACTTCTCGCACACCTCGACCGAGGCCAACCCCTGGGTCGAAGCGAGCTTCGAGAGTCCGACCGCGGTCGACCAGGTCACGCTCTGGAATCGCAGCGGCTTCGAGGGCCGCTTCAGCCCGGCGGAGGTGACGTTCTTCGCCGGCGAGCGCGTGCTGGCCACCTTGAAGGTCAACTTCGAGGGCGGCAGCGGCCCCCTCGCGGATGGCTGGCTCGAGAAGCCCTTCCGCACGGCACAGGCGCACCTGCAGGGGCAGAGCAACGAGGAGGTCGTGGTGGTCGAGGTCCCCTCCTTCCTGAAGGGCAAGGACGCCGAGCGCTACCTGGCCGGGGCCGAGATCTACGCGCGCGACGGCCACTGCTCGACCTGCCACCAACCGGACGGGCTCGGGCTGCAAGCCGCGGGCTTCCCGCCGCTCGCGGACACCGAGTGGGCGACCGGCGACGAGGATCGCCTGATCCGGCTGACCCTCAACGGCCTGCTCGGCCCGATGCAGGTCAAGGGCGTCGACTACCCCGGCCTCGTGCCGATGACCCCCTTCGGCGCGCTGCTCAGCGACGAGGAGCTGGCCTCGGTGCTCACCTACGTGCGCAGCTCCTTCGGCAACCAGGCGTCGGTGATCACGCCCGACAAGGTCGCTGAGGTGCGCGTAGCCACCCAGGCCAAGATCGGCTTCTACTCCCCCGAGGAGCTCGACGGCGGCGCGGCCACGACCCAGCGCGCGTTCGTGAAGATGTGGAAGCTGGCCGACTTCGCCGGTGACCTGCGTCAGCCCCTCGCGGGCCGCGACCACGCCAACGCGGAGGCGATGTTCAGCGCGGCCACCTGCAACGCCTGCCACAACATCCAGGGCGAGGGCGGGAACGTCGGCGCGGACCTGACCGGCGTCGGCGCGAAGTACAGCCAGACGGAGCTCATGCGGCACATCCTCGAGCCCTCGCTCGCGATCGCCGACGAGCATCGGCTGTACGGCATCATTCTCGAGGACGAGTCCCGCTACTTCGGCCTGATCGTGAAGCGCACGGCGGACACGATCGAGCTCGCCGAGGAGATCCAGCGCCCCGAAGAGACCGTGGTGCTGGCTTTGGACGAGGTGGCCGACATCGTGCCCCTCCCGAACTCAGCCATGCCGACCGGACTGCTCGTGACCCTCAGCAAGGAAGAGGTCCTCGACCTCCTCGCGTACGTGATCGCGAACGGCGCCCGCGACCACGCGGTCTTCGGCGGACGCTAGGCGACCCCGTTGGGGCCGCCTACGCCTCCTTCGGAGGCGTGAGTGTTGCTTGGCGCCACACCTGACGGTGTGACACCCCGGAGTCTGCACCCAGGGTGCAGCCTCCTTTGCGACCCCGTTGCGGCCGCCTACGCCTCCTTCGGAGGCGTCACACCGTCGGGTTTGCGGCGCCAAGCAACACCCACTCCTGCCTAGCGGGGACACCCGCTCCAGGCACCTACGAGCGCACGAGGTCCACCAGCGCCGGCTCGATCTCCGGGTGGTCGAACACGAAACCCTGCTCGATCGCACGCCGCGCGAGCACGTGTTGCCCGGTGGTCAGGATCTCGGCGCGTTCCCCGAGGGCAAGCCGCAGGGCGAACGGCGGTGTGGGCAGGAACGCGGGGCGACGCATGGCCCTGCCCAGGGCCCTGGCGAAGGTGCGTTGGTCGCAGCAATTGGGGGCGACGCCGTTGAAGACGCCCACGCGCCCGGACTCCATCAGGAGCCAGACGTAGAGGCGCACCAGGTCGTCGACGTGAATCCACGGGAACGGCTGGCGACCGCTCCCGATCGGACCGCCCGCCCCGAGGCGGAAGGGCATGGTCATCTTCTGCAGGGCGCCGCCGCCCTGGCCCAGCACGACCCCGACGCGCACGATCGCGAGGGGGACCGCGCTCCGCGCGGGCGCGAGGGCCTCCTCCCAGCGGCGGCAGACGTCCGCCAGGAAACCGGACCCCGCTAGGGCGTCCTCGTCGAAGCGCTGGTCCATGTCCCCCAGCCCGTAGTACCCCACGGCAGAGGTCGAGATCAGCCGCTTGCCGAGCGCGGCGCAGGCCTCCGCCACGCGCCGTGTGGTCTCGGTTCGGCTCTCGAGGATCTCGCGCTTGCGTGCGGCGCTCCAGCGGCGCTCCATCACCCCGGCGCCAGCCAGGTGCACCACGGCATCGCAGCCGCCGACGCCCTGCTCGAGCTTCTCCCAAGACACACCAACGTTCGGACGACGACTGACGGGCTCGGCGTGGTGACCGTGGTGCTCGAGGCGGCCGGCCAGGTGTCGACCGACGAACCCGGTGCCTCCGGTGATGAGGACCCTCATCGCGAACTCCTCCCGTGGCGAGCGTTGGTCACTCCGCGCAGGGTAGCTTCACCGACCAGCCGTCGCGACGGCCGACTCAGTCGACCCTGGCGAGCGCCGACTTGAGGATCCCGGCCAGGTTGGCGGAGGCCCCCTGGGCGAGCCGCGCCTCGAGGCTGGCCCGGGCGCCGGGCTGGTCGTGCAGCCCCTCGAGCTCCCGCAGGAGCTCGGCGCCTTGACCCGAGATCAGCTCGTCCCCGTCCTTGACCAGCTCGAGGGCGAAGGGGCCGAGGACCAGATCGAGGGTGTTCTCGTCGAGGCTGGGCGAGCTGCCCGACCGGCGCAGACCGCTCACCACGCCCCTGCGCAGCACCTCGCTCGCGGAGGTCCGGTACAGGTGCAGGTAGTCGTCCAAGCGGTTCGCGTCGAGCTGCGCACCGAGGAACTCGAGCAGCATCGCCTGGCGCTGCGCGTCCGCCGTACCGTCGAGCAGGGCCAGGGCGAGCTGGCCGCCGGTGACCTGGCCTAGGGCGACCCCGTAGAGCTGCCCGAGCAGCGCCGGGTCGCCGCTGCGGACCAGGCCCCCTGCCAGGTTGCGCAGGGTCGTCTCGTCGAGACCGAGGTCGGTCAGGAAAGCGACCAGGACCAGGATGCGCTGCTCGGGCTCGAGCAGGGAGCTGGCGACCGCCGCCGCTGCCTTGCGCACGACCGGGTCGTCGCTGAGCAGGTGCTCGAGCACGAAGCGAGTGCCCTTGGCCGTGTCATGCTGGGCGGCGATCCGGAACCAGGGGTCCAGGTGCGCGGGCTGCAGAGGACCGCCGCCGGGACCGCTCCCCATGCTGACCAGCTGCTCGACCGAGCGTTGCGCGAGGGCAAACACCCCCGAGCTGGGCTCCAGGTGTTGGAACAGGGCGCGGACCTTCGCACCGTTGCCGTGGTGGATGCAGCGCGGGTCCTCGAGGGCCTCGACCACCACCTCGACCGCCGTGGCGCTGCCCTCGGCGACCAGCTCGACCAGGAGCGCGCGCTCGCGGTCGGCGTGACCGGCCTGCCCCGTGCCCAGCACGGCCCACAGTTCGTTGGCCAGGACCAGGTGGGGCGCGAGGGCGGGAGCGGCGGGGCGCTCCGGGCCCACGGCGACGCGGTCCCCGGAGTTCCAGGGGGCGGGAACACCTGCTAGCTCCTTGGACACCGCAGGTTCGGGACGCCCCTCAGGGGGAGCATCATCGAGCCCACGGAGCCAGAAGGCACCGAGCAGGGTCACGAGCAGGGCGGTGAAGATCCAGGAAACCGGTTTCATGGCGGAGGGGACGCGAGGGGAGCCGCTCTCATCCTTCGGTCATGTTAGGGCACCCCTGAGGCCTGGGTGCCGCTACCTCTACATGCCTTTGCCTGGCGGACATCAGACGGACATTTCGAAGTTTCTTTGCGCGACAACGCCCCGGGAATGCATCGGCGGGGATAGGCGCATCCGCGTGTGATTCCGGGGTTTTCCGGGGGTTCGAGACCTGCTCCGGAGCGCAGTTCGCGCGTGGGTCGACCGGCCCTGAAAACTGCTCAGCGGACACGAACTGGCCGCGCGCGGCCTCCAGGGCAACAGGAGCACGCCGTCAGACGTGGACCTCGCCCTCGACCCCCAGGAGGTCCGCGTGCAGGTCGAGCAGCGGCTGGACCTCCTCCTCGAGGAACTCGAGCACCTGCTCCGGAGCCCGGCCCACGTAGCGCGAGCCGTCGAGCAGCGAGTCGAGCCGTCCCGCGACCTTGGCGAAGGCCGGGTCCGCGGCCACCCGCTGTCGCATGGGGTTCGGCTGCCCGGCGTGGATCACGGCCGAGGACTCCCGCGCGTGCACCCTCAACCGCTCGTGCAGGTCCTGGCGGTCACCGCCGGCCTTGACCGCCTCCATCAACAGGTGCTCAGTGGCCAGGAACGGTAGCTCCTGGTCCAGGTTGGCCTTCACGACCGGCTCGTGGACGACCAGTCCCGAGGTCACATCGAGGAACAAGGACAGCACCGCGTCGGTACCGAGGAACATCTCGGCCAGGACCAGGCGCCGGTTCGCCGAATCGTCGAGGGTCCGCTCGAGCCACTGGTTGGCGGCGGTGTGGGCGGTGTTGCCGAGCGCCTCGATCACCAGCCGCGCCAGGGAGCAGATTCGCTCGGAGCGCATGGGGTTGCGCTTCCAGGGCATGGCCGAGCTGCCGATCTGCTTCTTGGTGAACGGCTCCTCCAACTCACGGCGGTGCGCGAGCAAGCGCAGGTCGGTCGCGAACTTGTGGGCGGTCTGGCAGACCGAGGACAGGGCCTGGCAGACCCGGAAGTCGAGCTGGCGCGGGTAGGTCTGGCCGGTGACGGCGAAGGTGCGCTCGAAGCCCATCTTGGCGGTCACTTGCCGGTCGAGCTCGCGCACCTTGGCGTGGTCCCCCTCGAAGAGCTCGAGGAACGAGGCCTGGGTGCCGGTCGTACCCTTCACCCCGCGGAAGCGGATCGAGCGCTCGGCGTGATCCAGGTCTTCGAGGTCCTGGACCAGGTCCTGCATCCACAGGGTCGCGCGCTTGCCGACCGTCGTCGCCTGGGCGGGCTGAAAGTGGGTGAAGCCACAGGTCGGCACGGACCGGTGCTCGCGGGCGAACCTCGCCAGGTTGGCGAGCACGCTGACCACCTGGGCACGGATCATGCGCACGCCCTCGCGCAAAAGGATCAGGTCCGTGTTGTCACCCACGTAGCAGGAGGTCGCGCCCAGGTGCAGGATCGGTCGCGCCTCGGGGCACTGGTCACCCCACGCGTGGACGTGGGCCATGACGTCGTGGCGCAGGTCGCGCTCGTAGCGCTGGGCGGCCCCGAGGTCGAGGTCATCCCTCGTCGCGCGCATCTGGTCGAGCTGCACGTCGGTGATCGGCAGCCCGAGCGTCTGCTGCGACTCGGCCAGGGCGATCCAGAGCTCGCGCCAGGTGCTGAACTTGCGCTGGTCGGAGAACAGTTCCCGCATGGCCTTGCTCGCATAGCGGGCTGCCAGGGGGCTCTGGTAGTTCGTGGAGTCGGACATCCTGGGCCTCGAGCAGGTGGGGAGAAGAGGGACAGGATAGCGCCCGCCGACCTGATCCTCACCGCAGGACGCGGCTATCCGAGGAACGTCGACGAGAGCGCCGCGGCCAGGCACAGCCCGAGGCCCGCCGCCAGCCGCCGGCGTAGACCGCCCTCGCTCGCGTCTGCCTGGCCGAGGTAGACGGTGATCCACAGGACGCACCCCACCCCCACCGCGTCTGTGACGACGTCGAAGACCGAGGGTTCGCGCCCTGGAA
>JAQBVH010000052.1 GCA_027623615.1 Planctomycetota bacterium
GCGGGTTCAGGTCACCCTGTCCAACGCTCTCGAGCACTGCCGTCGTCCGCACGAGCGGCTCCGAGACTGCCCGGGCGAAGAAGGTGCCAATGAACACGATCACCAGCCCCGCGGCCAGCCCCATCCCGATGGTCCAGGTCATCAATGACTCCTGGAAGGCCCGGGCCTCGCTCGCGATCGCGTGCACCGCAGTCATGGCTTCCTCCTCGCCGATCTCGGTCACCATCGCCCAGCGCGTGCCGAGGATGTCGACCGGGCGCCAGGCCGAGACCACGGAGTCGCCGTCGTAGTTCGCGGCCATCCCCGAGCCTGTCCCACCTTCGAGCGCCTCCAAGGCTGGATCGCTCGCGCAGCGGCCAGTGGCCGGGTGGCGGAACGATGCGATCCCGGAGCGGCGCTCGGGATCCTGATGGGAGTCCGAGCGCATGAGATGGTCGGGGCCGACCATGTAGCTGTCGCCCGAAGCTCCCAGGCCAGCCGTCTCCCTCATCACCGCGGAGATCGTGTCCAGCGGCATCTGAAAGATCGCGACCCCCAGCTTCTCGTCGCCGTCGAAGATGGGTGAGGCGATGAAGCTCGCCGGAGCCTCGTAGGACGGCGTGTACTGCTCGAAATCCACGAACGCGTAGGTGTCACCCGCGGGGAGCTGGTTGGCTGCCTTGAACGCCCGCCCGAAGTTTGTGTTGGCGTAGGGACCGTCGATCAGGGAGCTCGAGTAGTCCAGCTCCTTAAAGACCGAGTAGACGATGTCTCCCGTCTCGGGGTGGCAGAGGAAGATGTCGTAGTAGCCGAACTTCTGCAGGTAGCTGCGGATCGGCGGGTGGACCTCGGCGTGCAACGCCGAGTAGTCGGTCTCGTCGTCAGCGCCGTCCAGCCCATCCTTCGCGCCCAGGGGCAGCGGGTTGTCACGGATGTAGGCGTGCTGGAGAGCGATCGAGTCGTCGTCGAGGGGCATGAGGTAGCCCGCGGCTGCGGGGTCCCGACCGGTGTTCTTGTCGCGATACTCGTCGGAGAACTCGCCCGTGTAGTAGGTGCGCAGCGCAGCGCGCTGCGTGTCGATGTCGTCCTGGGTCAGACCACGCTGCTCGCGATACCTGTCGAAGTGCCCCGGGAAGGCGCGCATGGCGTCGACGACCATGCGGTCCTCGGAGAAGGTCAGGATCTGATCCCGGATCGACTGGTACATCTCGATGCGCGCCGCCTTGGAGTCTCGCAGTGCGGCCATCTGGGCGTTGGACTGGTGGGCCAGCGCCTTCGCCGAGTTGGCGGACAACCGGGATTGGGCGGTCGATTCCCAGCGCGGGCTCCAACCCTGACCAGGGTGGCCGGTTTCAACCCACCCCAAGAGTTGGCTGCCCGCCGAGGGTTCTCGGCCTCCGTGCCGCCTCAGTCCTCGAGCTCGAGGTCGTTGTCGCGGACGGCAAGGAGCTTGGCCTCGAGCGCGGCCGCGAACCGGCTCCGGGTCTCCGCGTGCTCCGGCGCCCCCACCAGGTTCGTGAGCTGGCGCGGGTCCGCGCGCATGTCGAAGAGCTCCGCGCCCTGCTGGCCTTGTTCACCGTACTGGATGTAGGCCCAGTCCTGCTCGCGGAGCAGGTACCCCTTGCCGTTGACCGAGAACGCCGCCTCGCGAACAGTGAGCTCCGGGTCGTCGAGCAGCGCCGAGACATCCTCGCCCTGGAGCCGCTGCGGCACGTCGAGGCCGCACAGGCGCGCCGTGCTCGGGTAGAGGTCGAGCAGCTCGACGAGGGAGTGGCACACGGCCGGCTGCTTCCCGGGAACGCAAACGATCAGCGGCACCCGCGCCGACTCGTCGTGCAGGCTCACCTTGGCCCAGAAGTCGTGCTCACCGAGGTGGTAGCCATGGTCGGAGGTGAAGATCACGATCGTCCGGTCCCGCACCCCGGAGCGGTCGAGGGCGTCCAGCACCTTGCCCACCTGTCGGTCCATGTAGACCACGCTCGCGTAGTAGCCGGACACCGCGCGCCGCTGCTGGCGCAGGTCCATCTGCATGTTCACGCTGGTCTTGTAGTTGATGCCGGCCTCGGGGATGTCGGCCCAGTCGCCGGACACCTTTTCAGGCAGCACCATCTCGTCTGGAGGGAAAGCGGCGAAGTCTGCCTTCGGCGCGACGAACGGCACGTGCGGTCGCACGAAGCCCACGGCCAGGAAGAAGGTCTCGTCCTTCAGCTCGTCGATCAGCTCGACGGCCTTGGCCGCGGCGCGCCCGTCGGAGTGCGCCAGGTCGTCACCCTCGGCCTCGACCACCACGAAGGTGTTGCCGCCGACCACGGGGCGCTTGCCGTCGGGGTTGCCCTCGAGGGTCTCCCCCACGCCCGGCGCCCTCCACTCCGGTCCCTGGCAGTTGAACTTCTGGGACCACGAGCGCGGATCGTCCTCTCCATCCGAGCCCTCCTCGATCCCTCCCGGCACGCCCATGTGATAGATCTTCGAGACACGCGCCGTGTGGTAGCCCGCGTCCTTGAAGTGCTCGGGCCAGGTCGCGCGGTCGCCGATCATCGGCCGCGGCGTCTTGTAGCCGAGCATCCGGATCGCGTGCGGGTAGTAGCCCGAGAGCAGCGACGCTCGCGACGGACCGCAGTAGGTGCCCTGGCAGTACGCCCGGGTGAAGCGCGTCCCCCGCGCGGCCAGCCCGTCGATGCTGGGCGTCTGGCAGACCTCGTTGCCGTAGCAGGACAGGGCCGTGTCCGTCAGGTCGTCCGCGATCAGGAAGAGGATGTTGTAGGGGCGCTCGACCTCTTGGGCGAGCGAGGCGCAGGAGCAGAGCAGGAGGAGCACGGCGCGCAGGAACATGCTCGCATGCTACGCACTGCGGGCCGCCCTGGCCTCATCCGGGATACCAGACCTTGCGCGGGTCGTGCGCTGGGCGCACGTAGTCGTAGGCCTCGTCGATCAAGCGCGCCAGGTCGTACTGGGGACGCCAACCAAGCAGGAACTTGGCCTTGGCGTTGTCGAGCCAGGTGCTCGCGAAGGGCGCTTCGATCCGGACCGCGGCCAGCCCCCGGGTGCGCTCGAGGTGTGCAGCGACCGCGCCGTAGTCGACGGGCTCGTCCATGCAGACGTTCAAGGTCTCCCCCGAGGCCTGCGGGTGCTCGAGCGCGATCAGGACGGCATCGATCAGGTCGCACACGTGCACGAAGTTGCGCTGGATCGGTTGCCCGTGCACATCGACCATCAGCGGCACGGTCCCGTCCTGCGCGTAGCGCGCGGCGTCGGCAGCGGACACGAGCTCACTCCAGCGCGGACCTCCGAAGACGTCGTCCCCGAAGCTGAGGCTGAAGCGGAAGTCGTCCTTCTCCATGATCCACGGCGCGCGCAGGCAGCAGACGTCGAGGCCGTACTGGATGCGGTACTGCTCGAGCATGACCTCCTCGAGCACCTTGGAGAGGGCGTAGCAGCCGGGATAGGCGCTGTGCGGCTGGGCCTCGGTGACCGGCAGCGGGTGTGGATAGAAGCAGTGCCCCACGGCCGCGTCGCCGCCCACGAGCAGGAAGCGCTCGAGGGTCTGCGACGCGCGCGCCTCCTCGAGGAGCCAGAACATGCCCTTCACGGCCACGTCCATGACGTCCTCGGGCGTCTCCTTGCACGTCGCCAGGTGCAGCACGTGGGTCACGCCCTGCATGGCCGAACGGCAGACCTCCCGGTCCGCGATCGAGCCGCGCACGACCTCGACGCGCCGCGACTCCTCCACCACGCGCTTGTGGCACAGGGCTCGCACGCGCGCGTGCCCGTACGTGTCCGAGCCCAGGAGCCGCTCGAGGAAGGCCTGGCCGACCTTGCCGGTGGCGCCGGTGACTAGGATCAACATGACGTCGGGCGAGGATGCCCTGAATCGCGGCCCTGGCGGTTGCGTTGGCTACTCGAGCAGCGGCTTCACCGACCCGACGACCTTGCTGCCGTCCGGCTTCTCGACCTCGACCCACCACATCACGTCAGCCGGCAACGGGTCCGGCGCCTCGGCGTGGATGTCGTAGTCGTCGTGGGATGCCGCGTACTCGCCCAGCCCCACCAGGGAGGCGCCGCGGTCCTTGGTGCCGATCCAGGCGCGCACGGTGGACTTGCCGCCGTCACCGCCCTTGATCTTGACCACCAGGTGACCCTCGCCGCCGGCCACGACCGCGCCGTGACCCTGGGCGAACTCACAGGTCAGGTCGCCGACAGCGGCCGTCCCGAGGCTGACCTCTTCACCATGCTCGTGGGCGTCCTCGCCCTCGCCCGCGTGTTCGTGGCCGTTCGGTCCGTGGTCGTGACCATGACCGGCGTCCCCGCAGGCGGGCGAGAACAGGAGCGGGAGGCTGACGAGGAGGTGACGGGTCGGGGGCAGGTTCAGGTTCATCGTGAAAGCTCTTGTTATTTAGCGCGCTCGAGCCGGTGTAGCATCGCATACCCGGCGGGCACGAGCACGAGGTTCAGGAAGGTGGAGGTGAGCAGCCCGCCCAGGATGACCACGGAGAGCGGGCTGAGGATCTCGTTGCCCGGCTCGTCGCCGCGCATGACGATCGGAACCAGGGCCAGGGCGGCCGTGAGGGCGGTCATCAGGATCGGCACCAGGCGCTCCTGGGAGCCGCGCACGATCGCTTCGCGCATGCCGCAGCCCTCGACCTCGGAGAGGTGGCGATAGTGGTTCACCAGCAGGATCCCGTTGCGCACGGCGATCCCGAACAGGGTGATGAAGCCCACCAGGCTCGAGATCGAGAGCACGGGGGCGACATACTCGCCGCCGCCGAAGACCGCGGTCACGTTCGACGCGACATCGCCGGCCGTAAGGAACACGGCGAGGATGCCGCCGATCAGCGCCAGGGGCAGGTTGATCAGTACGAGCAGCGCGACCGACAGGGAACCAGTGGCCACCTGGAGCAGCACGATCAGACCGATCAGCACCAGCCCGCCGAGGACCAGGATCGAGCGCATCGCCGAGCGCTGCGCCTCGAACTGCCCGCCGTAGTGCACGCGGTACCCGGCGCGCGCGACGATCGGATCGACCAGGCGCTGTACCTCACCCACCAGGTGCCCGAGGTTCGCGCCCGGCGCGACATTGAGGGAGACGACCGCCTTGCGCTGGGAGTTCTCCCTGGCGATCAGGTTGGAGGCGAGCTCGGGCCCGAGGTCGGCCACCTCGTGCAAGCGCGCGTAGGCGCCGCTCGCTCCTCGCAGGACCAGCCGCTCGAGGTCCTCGACCGAGTCGCGTTCCTCGTCTGCCAGGCGCACGGTCAAGGCGTAGCGCCGCGGGCCGTCGTGCACCTCCGCCACGGTCGAGCCGTGGACCGCGTCGCGCACCTGGCGGCCGGCGGCGAGCGGCGTCAGGCCATGGGCCGCGAGGTCCTGGGCCCGGTACTCGATCGGGAGGGACTGGATGCGCACCTCACGGTTGGCGGTCACCTCCCGCGCGCCGGCCAGACCGGACAGGGCACTCTCAACCTCCTTGGCGAGCCCGCGCAGGGTCGTCAGGTCCTCGCCGTAGATGCTGATCGCGATCGCCGCCGGCGTACCCGACAGGATGTGGCTCAGCCGGTGCTCGATCGGCTGACCGATGTTGGTCGTGATCCCCGGCACCTGAGCGAGGATGTCCGTGACCTGGGCGCGCACGTCGTCGCGCCGAAAGCCGGGCAGGATCGTGACCTCGATCTCCGAGTTGCTGACGGGCTCGGCGTGCTCGTCCCGTTCGGCGCGACCGGTGCGCCGCGTGACGCTGCGCACCCCGTCCAGCGCGAGCAAGCGCCGCTCGATGGCGGCCGCCATGCGGTCGCTGGCCGCCAGCGACGTCCCCGGGGGCGCGAACACGCCGACCGTGAAGGTGCCCTCGGTGAACTCGGGCAGGAACGAGGTGCCGAAGGTCGAGCCGAGCCACAGGGCCAGACCGGTCGCGCCAAGGCTCCCGACCAGGATCAGACCCCGAATGCGCAGCGCCAGGCCCAGGATCGGGCCGTAGACCCGGCGCAAGCCGCGGACGAGGATGCCCTCGCGTGTGTCCCCGTGGGCGTCACGCAGCACGAGCCGGCACAGGGCCGGAGTGAGCGTCAGCGCCACGGCGAGCGAGGCGACGAGGGACACGAGGAAGGCGATCCCGAGCGGGCGGAAGAAGCGGCCCTCGAGACCCTCGAGGAAGAGCAGGGGCATGAACACGAGGGCGATGATCGCCGTGGCCACCACCATCGCCGGGCGGATCTCGTTCGAGGCCGTGAAGACCACCCCTACCCGGCTGCGGCGCTGCTCCGGTGGGAGCTTGGCGTTCTCGCGCAGGCGCCGGTGCACGTTCTCCACGTCGATGATCGCGTCGTCGACCAGGCTCCCGACGGCGATCGCGAGGCCGCCCAGGGTCATCACGTTGATGGTCTCCCCGAGCATCTCGAGCGCGAGCAGGCCGGCCGCGAGGGACAGCGGCAAGGCAGTCAAGGTCACGACCGTCGTGCGCCAGTCGAGCAGGAAGAGAATCAGGAGCACGAGCACGATCAACGCCGCGTCGCGCAGGGCCTCGACGACCCCGTGGATGGAGCGATCGATGAAGTCGGCCTGACGGAACACCTGCCGGTTGAGGGCCATCCCCACGGGCAGGTTCGGCTCGACGGTGTCGAGCAGCGCGTCGACCATCTCGGTCAGCGCGAGGGTGTTGGTCCCCGGCGCCTTCTGCACCGTGAGCACCACCGCCGGGTGACCACCATCGGCCGCGGTGCCGCGACGGGGTGCCGCCGCGAAGCGCACGTCGGCCACCATGCCGATCGTCACCGCGGAGCCGCCTTCGTTGTGCACGGTCGTGCCGGCGATGTCCGCGACGCTGCGTACGCGACCGCTCTGGCGCAGGGGAATCTCGAGGCTGGTCACGTCCGCCAGGTAGCCCGCGCTCTGGCTGCTGTGGGACGCCCCAGCGGCTTCCGCCACGTCCTGGATGGTGAGTCCGTACAGCTGCAAGAGCTCCTGGTCCACCAGCACCTGGTACTCGGGCAGCTCGCCACCGATGACTGCGATTTGCGAGATGCCGGGGATCGACATCAGCCGGTTGCGCAGGTCGAACTCGGCGTAGCTGCGCAGCTCCAGGGCCGACGCCAGGCCATCCGGGGACGACAGGGCGAGCAGCATGATCTCGCCCGTGATCGAGCTGATCGGGGTCATCTCCGCGTGGGTGCCCAGCGGGAGGTCCTCGCGCACGGCGTTGAGCCGCTCGGAGACCAGCTGCCGCGCGCGGTAGATGTCGAAGCCCCAGTGGAACTCGACGTAGGCGATCGACAGGCCGATCGCGCTCGAGGAGCGCACGCGACGCACCCCGGGAATGCCGTTGACCCCGGACTCCAGGGGCAGGGTGACGTACTGCTCGACCTCGTCGGCGGCCAGGCCTGGCGCCTCGGTCATCACGACCACGGTCGGCGCGTTGAGCTCGGGGAACACGTCGACCGTCGCGGACGGCAGGCGGTAGACGGCCAGAGCCACCACCCCGGCAGCGAGGGCGACGACCATCCACGCGTGGTCGATCGAGTAGCGGATGAGGGCTTTGAGCACGGTGTCCTCAGTCCTCTCCGTGGAAGGTGCCGTCGGAGTGGAAGTGCCCGGCCTTCTGGCTGGAGCCCGACTGTTGCGTCGCCAGGCGCAGCTCGTAGGCGCCCTCGAGGACGACCTCGTCCCCGGCCAGGACGCCGCTCTGCAGCACGACCCAGCGACCATCGTCGGCGCCGAGGTCCGCCTCGACGCGGATCACCTCGTCCGGGTTTTTCGGATCACGCCGGAACAGGACGTGGGTCAGCCCATCCCGCACGACCGCGGCGCGTGGCACCGCGAGCGCTGGTGCGGACTCCCCTGCGAGCACGACCTCGAGGAACGCCGCGATGCCCATGCGCGCCCAGGGCGCCGCCTCGGTCGGCGTCGCGATCAGGTCGAGCAAGCGGGTCGTCGGATTGGCTTCCAGGCCCAGTGCGAGCGTCACCGCGAGGCCCTCGCCCGGACCATAGCCGTCCCCCGAGGGGGGCACGACCCGCGCGGCCGCGATCCCAGCCAGGTCGGACAGGTCCGCTTGCAAGCCACGTGCGCGAAAGCGGACCCGGGTCGGGTCGACCACCGTCAGGACGAGGGTCGGCGCTTCGTGGAAGCTGCCGTCGGTCACGGCGAGCAGCTCGACAACCCCCTTGTCCTCCGCGCGCACCTCGAGCCACTGGATGAGGGCATAGGCTGGCCGTGCGCCGCCCGGCTGCTCGACCTCGTGTACCAGGTCCTCTTCATTCAGGCCCGCGGCGGCGGCAGCGCGGTGCAGGGCATGCTCTCGCGTGCGCTCCCCGCCGGCGAGCTTGGTCTTCGCCAGCGCGAGCTCTGCCTGCAGGCGCGGCAGGCTGGCCGCGATCTCGGCGCGGTCCTGCTCCAGGTCGGCGCGCCGGATCTCGAACTCGGCCAGCGACTGGAGGCGCGCCTCGAGGGTCGCGAGCTGGGTCTCGGTCTCGACGATCTTGGTGCGCACGACCTCGATCTCGGCCTTGGAGGCGTCGATCGTCTGCTCGCCCTGCAGGATCTCGTGCTGGAGCTCGGGCCATTCGGGCGAGCGGTAGCGGAAGAGCAGGTCCCCCTCCTTCACCGGGGCGTACTGCGCCACCGCCAGCTCGACGGTGCCGGCCAGGGGCAAGCGATACTCGCGGCGCGCGAGGGGTTCGAGCTCGAAGGCGCCCGCCAGGCGACGCGTACGCTCCACCGCGCGACGTTCGACCGTCACGAAGGTGATGCCGAGGTTGGCGCGCACGGTCGCTGGAAGCGCCGTGCGGTTCGTCGACCCCGGCTTGGGCTCATCCTCTCGGGGTGCCTCCTCGGACTTGGGCTCTCCTCCTGTGCAGGCCAGCACGGTCAGGGCAAGGAGAATCGAGGGTAGTGTGCGCATCATCGTTCACTCCGCTGGGGTCCCGCGAGCGCAGCGCGCTCGATCCGTCCTACCGCGATGGCGAGGTCGAGCTCGATCGCGCGCAGGCGCACGTCGATCAGCGCCCGCAGGCTCTCGAGCCAGACCAGGCTCGAGCCCTCGCCGAGCTCGACCAGGCGCCGGGCGGCGAGCACCTGCTCGTCGACCCGGGGCTGCAACTCCGTCTCCAGACTCTCGCGAGCGCTGACCCAGACGGCGAGCTCCGCGTCCGCGCCCGACCAGGCGCTGCGCAGGGTCTCGAAGCCGGTGAGCAGCCCGACGCGCGCGACCTCCCGCTGGGCGCGCGCCCGGGCGATGCCCGCCACGTTCCGGTTCCACAGGGGCAAGGCCAACCCGGCGATCAGGCCGAGGCGATCCGAGCCGGCGTCGAACTCGTAGGCGGGGCCGAGGGTCAGGTCGGGCCACTGGCCGCGAATCTCAGCCTCGAGCTGCTGCTCCGCTCGCTGGTACTCGCTCAGCAGGCGGCGCACGGTGGGGTGGCTCTCCTCGGGCGCCGAACCCTCGAGATTGGCGACCACCCTGAGGTCGACCGGGACCCAGCGCAGCTGCGCCTGGGGCCTGAGGCCGAGCAGCCCACGCAGCTCCGTCTCGGCGCGGGCTTGATGGGCCCCGAGTTCGCGCAGCTCCTGCAGGCGGGTGTGGTGTTCGATGCTGAAGAGGCTGGCCTCCGACGTGGACAACTCCCCCACCTGGGCCAGCTCCTGCGTACGCTGCGCCAGGTCTTCGAGGACGGCGAGGAGATCGGTGATGACGGCCTCCCGTTCCTCGAGCGCACTCCAGCGGGCCCAGGCGAGGCGCACGTCCCTCCACAGGTGCCATTGGACCTCGGCCACGCGATCGCGAGCAACCGCGTGCTCAGCTCGCGCGACCTCCTGCGCCGCATGACGCGTCCCGCCCAGGGGGATCGTGAAGGTGAGCTCGGGAGCGATCACCCAGCGTTCGGGGACGTTCTCCTGGATGCGCAGCGCGCCCAGGGCCAGCTCCGGGTCGAGCCAGGTGCCCGCGTGCTGCTCAGCGTCCGCGGCAACGCCGACCCGCGCGCGCTCGAGGCGCAGCGACGGGTTGAGCGCGAGGGCGACGAGCAGACCCTCGGCCAGCTCGAGCCCGTCGGCGAGGTCCAGTTGCACTGCGCCCTCGGGCAAGGAGCCAGGGGTGCGCAGGAGCGTGTCCTCCCTCTCGCGCCAGGCGTCGAGATGGAGATCGAGGTCCACCGGCTGGGGCTGGTACGACTGACAAGCGGGGAGGAGAAGGATGCAGGGGAGCTGGGTCCACGCGCGCACAGCGGCTGGTCCTCACGAAACGGGTCCGAACGGGATCGGCGCTGCCTCGAGGCAACACCGAAGACCCCGCGCCAACGAAGGGCGGGGACGGGGTTCAGACGCGTGCGGGAGGGCCCCGGAGGGCTGGACCCGGCCGCGGCGGCGGCGGGCGCGGCGCGTCGACGCACAGGACGCGCGTCGAGCAAACCTTCAGAGCAGCGGGCCTGACGGCGAGCCCCAGGGCTTCGAG
>JAQBVH010000053.1 GCA_027623615.1 Planctomycetota bacterium
GCTCCGCGCGAGCCGGTCGAGCCCGGTTCGGCGCGCGCTAGAACCGGAACGGGAAGCGCAGGTGCTCCAGGGCAGGGAAGACGCCCCCCGGGTCGAGCCCGGAGTCGTCGGCGTCGAGGTCGAAGTCGACCCGCACACGCACGAAGTCCCAGTGGTTCAGGTTCAGGTCGCCGGCCACGCCCGTCCAGCCGAGGCTGGCCGACTCGTCCGGGAGACCCGTGGCCGGGTCGACCACCGTCGCGTCGAAGTTGAAGGTGATCGAGGTGTCCGGACCCAGCTGATCGGCCGCGGAACCGATCGCGCGGAAGGAGCGCTCGATCAGCGCCGCGTCGGTGCTCGTGGTCTGACCGAAGTTGGTCAGCGGCCCGTTGTCGGCAGTGACCGTCACGCGCATGCGATCGAGGGCGGCGTCGTAGCTGGCCTCCGCGATCGGGAAGTCCGCCGATACGTTCGGGTTGGCCGTCAGGGACAGCCGGACGCTCGAGCCGCGCAGGAGCATCGGGTTGCGCTTGACCAGGTCGTCCGCGAAGACGGAGGCGTCGAAGACGATCGTGTAGGGGTCCGAGGTGATGTGCGGCGTCTGGGGCGCCGACTGGATCGTGTCCGGGCCGACCAGGGGTGCGCCGAGCTGGACCTCACCCGCGCCGTTCGTCAGGACCTGACCGCCCGGACCGAGGGCGTCGAAGCCGAAGGCGACCTGGTCGAGGAACGCGGCCGGATCCCAGCGGGCCAGGCCCAGGGGGATCCAGCGGGTCTGGGCCCGCGAGCGATCGCCGTAGCTCGGAACGAGGTGACCGATCCAGGCCTCGTTGAAGACGTCGTAGCCCACCGGCGCCGGAGTGCAGACCTTGGTCGGGTCGCCGGCTGCGTCGGGGAAGGAGAGGTCGCTCAGGTTCGGGGCGTGCAGCTGAACGACACCCGGTGCGCCGTCGCCGCCTGCGCCGACCGTCCAGAACCCGCTCGGATCGTTCTTGTCCGGCTGGGCGTGGAAGCAGGGGAAGTTGGCCGGCGGGTTGAAGGGGGGCACGTTGGCCTGACCCTCGTCGTAGAACGTCGGGATGGAGTCACACTTCCAGACCGTCGCCCCGTTCTCGTTCGCGCCGCCCTGGTTCTGGCTGCCGGCGCCGCCCTGGCCGCCGCGGGCGTCCAGCTGCCGCAGGGGGTGCTGGAAGCTCATGGAGCTGTCCCGGTAGCCGTCGCCGGCGTCGCCATGGACGCCCTGGACCTCGACCAGGGTCAGGCTCTCGAGCACGATCGACCCTCCGGAGCCGCCGCCCGAGCCGCCGCCGACCCGATCGAAGAACCCGGTGTTCTCGCCGCCCCCGCCGGTGCCGCCCTTGGCCGAGACCTGACCTTCCGGCCCGACCACGATCTTGCCGATCGCCAGCACCTGGATCCTGCCGGCGCCGCCGCCGCCGCCGGCGCCCTTCTCATCACCCGTGGGTTTGAAGGGGACCAGCGGGAAGCTGGCCGAGTTGACCGCGTCGCCTCCGGCGCCGCCGCCCGAACCGGGTGCAGCGGATGCGAGCTCGCCGACGATCACCTCGCCGCCGATCAGGAGCATGCGGCCCGCGAAGTCGTTGCCGGTCTCACCGTCGAGGAACGGCGAGGGACCGACCCTGCCGCCCTGGGCCCGCAGCGCCTGGCTCTCCGCGCCGAGGCCCAGTTCCCCACCGGGGGCCCCGGGCTCGGCGTCCATCCCGACCAGGGTCTGGCAGCGAACCGGGACGGTCGCGCCGAGGTCGTAGCGGTACCACACATCAGGGCCGTGGCCACCGCCGCCGCCGCCCGCGCCGCGGCGCGCGGTCTTGCCGGTCTGCGCGTAGCTCGTCTCGCCGCCCTCGCCACCGCCGGCGAAGCTGTTGAAGGGTCCGAAGCCTGGCCCGCCGCGGGGGGTCGACTGGGTGGTGAGATAGCTCCCGGTGCCGCCCTGGCCGCCGCCACCCTGACCGGAGGCACCCGGCTCGGGTTGGTTGGTCGTGTTGAGCGTACTCACGCCGGGGAAGTTGCCCCCATTGACGGACACGACCCCATGGATGCGCGCCTGCCCGGTGCACAGGATGGTCAGCGGGTTGGGACCGTTCGCCAGCACCTTGGAGCCCGCGGGGACGAACAGATCACGGATGTCGATCACCCCGTTGATCACGGTCTGGGTGCCGGTCGGCGCCCCGCCGGGTCCACCGATGATCGTGTCCGCGACCGTGTTGATGATGATCGTGGTGAACGGCGGGATGTACCAGTCGAAGTCACCGTTCGGCCCGCCCGTGCCGGCGAAGCCGCCGCCGGCCGTGAGCTTGCCGTTCACGATCGTCGCGGACTGGAAGGGGTGGATCGCCTCGGTGTCGAGCAGACCGCCGGTCTCGAAGCCGGCGAAGATCTGATCCCCGTCGTCGCCGGGGGTGATCGTGCCGGGGTCGTAGGAGGTGGCGGTGGGCGCGACGAGGCTATCGTCGTCCGCGGTCGTTGCCTCGCCGGAGAGGTCCTCGAAGCCCGCGTCGACGACGACTCGGGTCTGGGTGCCCTGGGGCAGGATGCCGAGGGGCGTCACGCGCAGCACCGCGCCGTTCGGGCCGCAGTTGCTCTCGAGCTTGACCCGCGCGCCCATCGATTCCCAGGTGAAGGAGCCGGAGTGGAACCACTCGAAGCGCACCCGCGCGAGGTTCGCCTCGGAGGGATTCACGGACTGGTCGAACCACACGATCCAGGACACGGCATCGCCGATGCGACTGCGGGTGTTGATCGGCGCGAGGAAGCCCAGCGGCAGGTCCACGTTCCCGCCGACCTCGGACCAGTAGACGCGCTTGGTGTCGTCCTTGGCGATCTCCAGGTAGGAGGCCGCGTCGAGGCCGCTCGAGAGGGGTCGGACGACGACGGCGGGCGGCCCCGCGACAGGGTCGTCGTAGAGACCGGAGGGGTGGTCTGCCTGTCGCACCTGGAAGCCCCCCCGCGCCGTCACGGCCAGCGCGTCGCCGGCGGGCGACTGGACCGTGGGGGCGTTCGCGTCGCTGCCGCGAACCTTGACCATGTAGTGCATCCCGGCCTCGAAGCCGGCGCCCGCGTCCCCGGCGCCCGTCGGGCACGCGGGCCGGAAGACG
The DNA here is from genome assembly GCA_027623615.1 of Planctomycetota bacterium. Taxonomy (GTDB): domain Bacteria; phylum Planctomycetota; class UBA1135; order UBA1135; genus JALWOP01. The sequence goes on from JAQBVH010000053.1 coordinate 3,096, forward strand.
ACGACGTTCGAGGCGCCCAGCTCGTAGGTGCCGACGGCGTGGGGGCCCTCGAGCACCCCTCCGAACGTGTCGGTGGCGCGCAGCCCTCGAATCAGGATCGTGTTGCCGTTGACCGTGGACAGGTCCACGTCCTTGGAGAAGGTGATCGTGACCTCGCCGTTCAGGGCCAGGGTGGCGCCGTCGCCGGGGCAGATGTCGAGCACCTCGAAGGTGCTCCCTGCGCCGGGGCCGCCGGGGGCGGTGCTCGAGGTGCCTGGCGAGCAGGCCCAGAAAAGGGGTGCGAGGAGCAGAACGCGATGAATCAGCATGTGCGAGCTTGGGGTTGGGGGAGCCGGTGACGCGTTGTCCGGACTCCTGCCATTCAAGGCGCGTGCCGCAGGGTCACAGGCAACGGGCGGGCGCTTCTGTGGCGAACCAGCGTGCGCTCCCGCACTTGGGAGGGTGCGCCTCCTTCTGAGAATAGCAGCGGACCGGCAGCACGACCGGCGTCGAAATTCCGTCCAGACCGAGAGAAAGAATCCGCAGGTTCGGGACTTCAGCTGGTCGGCGGCATACGGATGTGGGATCGCCCGCACTGCCAGGAAGGCCACTCCAGCCCCTTCCGCTCTGCTCGCATTTGAGTGATCCTGTTGAGGACTGCACCTCCCCCCACCTCGATGTCCAGCTCCAGCCCCTTCCGCGGCACGAATGTGTGCCACCGCCTCGAGCTACCCACGGCTCGTCGTCCCCGGCGTTCGATCCGCACGGGGCGAGGACTGCGGCTTGGTGGCGAATGGACAGCCACGGTCACCGAGCCCAGGGTCGCGCCGGCACCGGCGGTGGCGGCCCAACCCACCCAGGCGATCGCGGATAGCTCCGGTCGCGATATCGCCTTCCTCCAGCGTCGCCTGGCCAAGCTCTCCGCCATCCTGGAGCTGCAGGAGGGGGAGCTGAGACGGGTCGCTGGCAAGCTGAGCGAGGACCCCGGCATCGCCTCGGCCAGCCCTGCCCACGCGGGCCTGGACGCCATGGATCCCGAGGTGGAGCGCAAGCGCGAGATCATGTCGCGCATCTTCCAGGCCAACGTCGAGCTGCGACGTCGACTGGACTCTCGAGCCTCCCCCGGCCGATAGATGTGGTGACAAGCCCGTCAGGATCCGATCCGGCTGGACCTGGGCCTAACCATCCCTAGGATGGGGTAGCCTCAATTCGGGGCCGAGAACCGCACTCTCCAACCTTTCACCGTAATGGCCGACCCGCACCCGGCAGACGTTGACGTGAGCTCAAACAAAGATCACGGCGTCCTTTACCTCGGTATTGACCTGGGCACCTCCCGGACCTCCGTCTGCGCAAGCAACGGCGTCCGCGAGACCATCGAGTCTTTCGTGGGCTACCCGAAGGACCCCGTCGCCCAGAAGCTCCTCAAGAAGGACGTCTTGTTCGGGCAGGAGGCGCGGGACAAGCGCCTCTCCCTGAACCTGCACCGTCCGCTCCAGCACGGCGTGCTGAAGTTCAACGAAGGCGGAGTGGAAAACAGCGAAGCCTTGCGCGCAGCCAAGGACCTGGTCAAGGAGACCGTCCGTCTGGCTCGCCCGCGTAAGGACGAACTCGTCTATGCGGTGATCGGCGTGCCCGCCCAGGCCTCGATCCACAACAAGGACGCGATCCTGCAGGCAGCGCGCGAGTCGGTGGACTCGGTGATGCTCTGCTCGGAACCCTTCTCCGTGGCCTACGGCCTCGAGATGCTCGAGGACGTGCTCGTCATCGACATCGGCGCGGGAACGGTCGACCTGTGTCGGATGCATGGCACGATGCCCGAGGATTCGGACCAGATCACGATGACCACCGCCGGAGACTTCGTGGACGGCGAGATCGAGAAGGAGATCGGCGCTGCGTTCCCCGAGGCGCAGTTCACCACGCAGATGGTGAAGGAGATCAAGGAGCGCTACTCGACGGTCGACCAGGCCACTGAGCGCATCAACGTCACCTTGGGCAAGCCGACCGAGTTCGACATCACGGACCAGATCCGCGCCGCGTGCCAGCGCATCGTGCCGCCCCTGGTCGAGGGCCTCGGAAAGCTGATCGCGACCTTCGACCCCGAGTTCCAGGACAAGCTGAAGAACCGGGTCCTGCTCGCTGGCGGCGGCAGCCAGATCCGCGGTCTCGACCGCGCGATCGAGGCGGCCATGCGCGAGAATCTGGGCTCCGGCCGGGTGATCCGCATCGAGGAGCTGGTCTACGGGGGCGCGAACGGCGCCCTGAAGATCGCCCACGACATGCCCGAGGACTACTGGGAGCAACTCAAGTAGTCCCGCTCCGATCCAGCACGGCCGCCGTCCCCTTGGCTGGGGGCGGCGGTCGTCGTAATGTGGGGTTGCGCGACGACGGTCGTTCGCGCGGCAGCCGCACCGTCAGGTGCGACGCCAACCACACGCACGTCTCCTGTGGAGGCGTAGGCGGCCCCGGCGGGGTCGCTCGACTCGAAGGGAGGACCCGCATGACCAGCAACCTGAACCTGGCCGCCCGGCGCACCTCCGTCCTCGTCGTCTAGGTTCCGCGCCCCGCAGCAGCGGGGTGGATAGCGGACCGGGACGCCCCGGGGACGGACCTCGCCTGGACCGGCGCTTTCGCAGCGTCGGGGAACTCCGTGGCCGCAGCGAACGCTGCCTGCCCGACTTCGAACCACGGCCCCGCCCCGTGCCTCGCGCGCCCCGTCTGGTGCGCGACACGGCCGGCGCCCCGCCGACCCACGACCGGAGATCCACCCTTGGATCCTAACGACAAGAACGAAACCGTACGGCGCTTCCTCAAGTGCGCCAAGAAGATGAAGAGCCGCGACGAGCGGCGTCTGATCGACGAGAACCGCAAGGCGAACCATGACCGTCCGAGGCACGCCCCGCGCCAGCGCTCCTGGAACGAGTGGGACGAGGACCAGGGCGACGAGGACCTCTTCGAGGCGATGCGTCCGGCCGCTCCCACGGACTTGAGCGGGGCGAAGAAGGTGGGGCTGCCCGAGCTCCCGGACCTGGCCGCCTCGCCAGGCGAGCCAGATGCGGCCACGACCGTGGGTTGGCTTGTCGCTCCTCGGGGGCGACAGGCCACGGTGCTCACGCCCGATGGGGAGATCGAGGCGAACATCCCGCCGCACCTGCGCGCGGGCGGTGCGCTCGTCGTCGGGGACGAGGTGCTGCTCGAGGGGAACAAGGTCCTCGGGCGCAGCGCCCGGCGCAGCGTCCTCTCGCGCCGGGACCCGGGCTCCGCCCACGCCGAGAAGGTGATCGCCGCCAACGTCGACGTCGGCGTGGTCGTCGTGCCCGCGGGGGGCAGGCGCCTCAAGGTCGGGCTCGTCGACCGCATGTGGGTCGCCCTCGCGAAGGGCGGGATCGCGCCGGTGGTCGTGATCAACAAGGTCGACCTGGTCGACGACCCCGACGAGCGTCGCGAGATCGAGGCTGCCCTCGCCGACTGGTCGGCGCTCGGAGTCACGGCCCTTGCGGCCTCAGCCTCCGACGGCACCGGCCTCGACGAGCTGGGAAAGCAGCTGATCGGGCGTACGGCGGTCTTCGTCGGGCAGAGCGGGGTGGGCAAGTCCTCCCTCTTGAACCTGCTGGATCCGGAGGGCGTGCGCGACGTCAAGGAGATCCGCGACGCGGATGGGCGCGGGCGGCACACGACCAGCGCCTCGACCCTGCGGGAGCTCGGTGACGGGACGCGCCTGATCGACACCCCCGGCATCCGCGCCTTCGGACTGCCGGACCTGGAGCCCGAGGACGTACTGGCTGCCTTCCCCGACCTCGCCGACCTCGCGCAGGGGTGCAGATTCCGCGATTGCAGCCACACCGGCGCTGAGCCGGGCTGCGCCCTCGAGGTCGCGTCGTCAATGGACCCGGACCTGGCACGCCGGCTTACGCGCTTGCGGTCCATCCTCGCAAGCTTGGACGAGGCGGGTTAGGTTTCCCCCATGGACGCGCCGTCGACGAACGATCGCCCCGTTCGTTGGCGGCGCGCCCTCGCTCTGGTTGCGCTCGCGCCCCTGGCGTGGGGACTGCTGCACCTCGCCCGGCTCGACCCGTGGCGCACCGAGGCCTGGTACGCCCGGGGGGTGTTCCCCTACGTGCAGCGGGTGCAAGCCGCGCTCACCTCCTGGAGCCCGGTCTCCATGGCCGAGGTCGTGATCCTCGTCGGCCTGGCCGTGGTCGCCCTGCGCTGCTGGTGGGGCGGACGCTGCTGGCGGCACGGAAGCCGCAGCCTGCGCAACCTTGGCGCCCACGCGCTGGCCCAGTCCTGCGCGCTGGTGGGGGTGAGCGGGATCACCTTCCAGTGCCTATGGGGCTTCAACCACGCCCGGCCGACCCTGGCGGAGTTGATCGGGCTCGAGACCGGGGACATCGAGGTCGAGGAGCTGCGCTCCCTCGTGCGCGCCCTGCACGACCGGGCCTCCGAGGACCGACCCGAGAACAGCCTGCTCGGGGCCCTGACCCATGTCTGGCGCTGGAAGCCGGAGGAGGACGAGCGCGCAACAGCGAGCGCGTGGGACCGGGCCGTGCTCGAGCACAGGTTCCTCGATGGGCCGCGCGTGCGCAGCAAGGACGCGCTCGGGTCGCGGCTGTTGACCTTGGCGGGGCTGACCGGGATCTACTCGCCCTTCACCGGCGAGCCGCACCTCAACGCTCACATGCCGCGGCTGAGTCGCCCCTTCACCGACGCCCACGAGATCGCGCACCAGCGGGGGATCGCCCGTGAGGACGAGGCCAACTTCGTGGCCTGGCTCGTCTGCAACCACTCGACCGAGCCCTACCATCGCTACTCGGGCAACCTGCTCGCCCTGTCCTATTCGATCTCCGCCTGGTACGGCCAGCAGCCGGAGGAGGCCCGGACGGAGTTCCTGTCGTTCCGGCCGGAGGTGCGCAGGGACCTGGTCCTGCTCTGGGACTTCTGGCGCAAGCGCAAGAGCGCCCTGAGTGAGGTCGCCCGAGGGACGAACGACCTGTTCCTCAAGGGCCAGGGGCAGGAGTCCGGAGCGAGGAGCTACGGGCGCATGGTCGACCTCCTGGTGGCCTGGCGCCGGCGTAGGGCGGACTGAGCTCGAAGCGAGGTCCGGCGCGCGCTCGGATAGACTGCGGCGATGGTGCTACGGATTGCCGCCCTCGCCCTGTTCACGTTCGCCCCGCCCGCCCTCGCCCAGCACGAGGTCCCCGACGACGAGGTCTACTCGCCGCGCGTGTCCGGCGCCTCCGAGGAGGGGCAGCAGGCCATCACGGGCACGATCGTCAGCGCTGGGTTCCGGGTGGAGCTGTTCGCCGCCGAGCCGCACCTCGCGAACCCGGTGGTGTTTGCGATCGACCCCAAGCTGCGCTTCTTCGTCGCCGAGACGTTCCGGTTGCACGCGGGTGTGACCGACATGCGCAGCCACATGAACTGGCTGCACGACGAGCTGGCCTGCCGCACCGTCGAGGACCGCGTCGCGATGATGCGCAAGCACGAGGGCGCCAGGTTCGACGAGCGCTACGCGGTCGAGCACGAGCGCATCAAGCTGGTCTGGGACGAGGACGGGGACGGCGTGGCCGACACCTCGACCGTCTACGCGGATGGCTTCGCGAACCCGGCCGACGGTATCGCCGCGGGTGTGCTGCCTCTCGGAGAAGACGTCTACTACGCCTGCATCCCAGACCTGTGGGTGCTGCGAGACGAGGACGGCGACGGGGTCGCGGACCGTCGCAAGTCCCTGCACACGGGCTGGGGCGTGCACATCGCCCTGCTCGGTCACGACATGCACGGCCTGATGCGCGGCCCGGACGGGCGCCTGTACTGGTCGATCGGCGACCGGGGCTTCCACGTGGAGCACGAGGGCAAGACCTTCGCCCATCCCCACGCGGGGGCGGTGCTGCGCTCGGAGCTGGACGGGTCGAACCTCGAGGTCTTCGCCACCGGCCTGCGCAACCCCCAGGAGCTGTGCTTCGACGATCACGGCAACCTGTGGACCGGGGACAACAACTCGGACGGCGGAGACCGGGCGCGGTGGACCTATGTCCTCGAGGGCGCGGAAATCGGCTGGCGCCACGCGTTCCAGTACGTGGGCTTCCCGAACAGCCGCGGACCCTGGAACGCGGAGAAGGTCTGGCATCCGCCCCATGCGGGGCAGCCGGCCTACACCGTTCCGCCCGTGGCGAACTTCAGCGACGGTCCCTCGGGGCTCGCCTACTATCCCGGCACCGGCTTCGGCCCGGACTGGCGCGGGCACTTCTTCCTGTGCGACTTCCGTGGTGGCCCCAGCAACTCCGGCGTGCACGCCTTCCGGGTCGAGGCCAAGGGCGCCGGCTTCGAGCTGGTCGACCCGAAGCGCTTCGTGTGGAACTGCCTGCCGACCGACGTCGACTTCGGGCCGGACGGGAACCTGTACTACTCGGACTGGGTCAACGGCTGGGGGATGACCGGCAAGGGCCGCATCTACCGGGTGACGACGGACGAGTACGCGGACGAGCGCACGGAGCTGCGCCAGATCTTCGCCGACGGCATGCAGGGCCGCGAGGCGGCGCAGCTGCGGCGCTTGTTGGGCCACGGGAACCAGCGCGTGCGTCTCGAGGCGCAGTGGGAGCTGGCCGAGCGCGGTGAGCATGCCCTCCTGCTCGAGGCCGCGACAGACCCGCAGGCGAATGCCCTCGCACGTCTGCACGGTCTGTGGGGACTCGGACACCTGCTGCGAGTCGACGGGCGCGAGGCCGCTCGCGTCGTGCGCGAGCTCCTCTCCCTGCACGACGATCCGGACCTCGAGGTGCGCGCGCAGCTCTACAAGCTCCTCGGCGACCTGCGCTGGCTGGACGCCGTGCCGCTCGCCCTGCGAGCCCTCGAGGACGACTCCGCTCGCGTGCGCTCGTTCGCAGCCCAGGCCTTGGGCCAGATGGGGGACGCTCGTGCGTTCGGGCCGCTGGTCGACCTGCTCGCGAGCAACGACGACCAGGACCCCTGGCTGCGCCACGCGGCGGTGTGGGCCCTCGTGTCCCTCGGGGATGGCGACCGGATCGCGGGGCTGTCCCAGCACGAGCACCCCGCGGTGCGCCGGGGTGCCGTGGTCGCGCTGCGTCGCCTCGCCCACCCGGGCCTCGCGCGCTTCGTCGCGGACGCGGACCGCAGCGTCGTCGCCGAGGCGGCGCGCGCGATCTACGACGCGCCGGTCCCGGAGGCGATGACCGACCTGGCCATGCTGCTGCCCTCGATCACCCCGGGCGACGAGCACTACCTGGCACGCCGCGCCCTGCTCGCGAACCGCTACCTCGGCGG
>JAQBVH010000054.1 GCA_027623615.1 Planctomycetota bacterium
TGGAGCCCGCCGAGCTCCAAGAGCTCATGAACGGGCATCCCCAACCGGACCAATGGGGACACATCAATGGTCAGGCAATCACCCTGAGCCCCGAGATCTACGTCGAGTTCCTGACCTCCCTCGATCGGCTCTCCTCCAAGACACCGGTCAAGAATCGCCTCGCGGGTCACCTCGACGACAGCTACCAGGAGCTGCTCGTCGAGCAGGACAAGGCCGCCGTGCTGCTGGCGATGAACGAGGAGCGCTCGGAGACCCTGCGCGTGCACCTCGCGCTCGATCTCGCGGAGCGCAACGTGCCGGGCTGGATCACTGCCGCGGTGCAGGGGTTGCGTGCGGAGTCCTGGCACCGCCAGGCCCTCGCCCACCGGCAGAACACCGCCGCCGGGGAGGACTTTCGAGCCATCCTGAGCGAGGTCAAGCAGCTCCCGTCCGCTCTCCTGTGTGAGTTCGCCACAGCGCTCGTCGCCGACCGGCAGGTCCCGACCGCCCTGGTCGAGGCTCTCCTGACGTTTGCGAAGTTCGCAGGCCCCAGCAAGCCAGCCTTTGCCGCGGCGATCCGGGAGCGCTGGTTCGAGAGCAGGCACGACTCCCCCGAGGACCACCTCGACGGCGAGTCCTCGAGCCTCTTGCGGACCCTGGTCTATACCATGGGGGAGGACGCGCAGCTCTATGACGAGGACTTCCTCATGCGTGTCCTCGAGGACGAGATCTACGGCGAGGTCGCTATCCAAACCCTCGAGCGCAAGCGCAGCCCGCGGCTGTTGCCCGTTCTCGAGCGCAGGCTGCGTGAGAAGCCGTTCACCGCCGTTGCGGCGCGCGCTGCGCAAGCGTTGATGCGCTGGCCGACCGAGCAGCACACCGAGCTGCTCCTGTTCGCCTACGATAACCTCTCGGATACCGGTGTTCGCGCTGACATCCTCAGTCGCCTGGACAACGCGCGCGCGCGGGCCGAGATCCTCGACTACTGGCGTCACCGCAAGGCCCTCGCGGACTCCAAGGAGCAGGCGGTAGCAGAGCTGCTCGCGCTCCTCGAGGACGAGAGCTCGGCCGTGCGCATCCAGGCCATCCGCGGCCTTGCCACCTTCGACGCGGTCTCGGCCATCCCGCGTCTGATCCCGCTGCTCAAGAGCGAGGAGCGCGGCGTCGCCCCGGCAGCCGCCGAGGCCCTGGAGGTCCTCAACCGCCCCCGCACCGTCGAGAGCGAGGACAAGTAGATCCGCGAGCGGGAGGGTTGGTGGGGGCACGGTGCCCCCACCAAACCCGGCACCTGTACTCCCGCTCGCGATTTCGGCAGACCAGGGCACCCAACGCGTCGTTCCCTACCTCGTCTACCGCGACTGCCCCGCCGCGATCGAGTTCCTCACCAAGGCCTTCGGCTTCGAGGAGCGCTTCCGCTTCCCCTTGGAGGACGGCTCGGTCGGCCACGCCGAGCTGGGCGTGGACGAGAACACCGTGATCTACGTCGCGTCGGCGGTCGATGCGATGGGCCACTCGGTTCCCAAGGACAACGGCAAGCGCCAGGGCCTCGTCTGCGTCTACGTCGCCGACTGCGACGCGGCCTACGAGCAGGTCAAGGCCGCAGGTGCGACGATCTCGTCGGAGCCCGAGGACCAGTTCTATGGCGACCGCAGCTACCGCGCGATCGACCCCGAGGGCTACGACTGGAACTTCTCCCAGCACGTCAAGGAGTTCGACCCCAGCACGATGGCGCCGCCCGCGTGACGGCCCTCGACGACACCCTCGCCGATCCGGCCCGGCGCGTGGTCGTGGACCAGCTGCGGCGGGGACCTCGCTCCGCCGCGCGCCGGGACGAGCGCGCCCACGATGAGTCGACACCTACGCCTCCTACGCGAGTGCGGGTTGGTCGAGGACGAGCGGCACCCCGACGACTCGCGCGTGCGCCTCTACCACCTCCGCACTTTCGTCGTCGGCGAGGTGCTCGTCTGGGATCCCCCGATTCGCCTCGTGTTCGAGTTTCGCGCCGCCAAGTTCGAGGCCGACGAGGTGACCGAGGTCGAGATCACCTTCCAGGTCGAGGACCAGGGCACCCGCGTGACGGTCGAACACCGCGTCTGGGAGAGCATCGGGTCCGGGCATCCGGCCCGCCACGGAATGTTCGGTCTGGCCTTCCGCCACCTGATGGGCTCCTGGTGGGGTAACCTGCTGCTGGCCCTGCAGCAGCATGAGGGCTCCAGCTGAGGCCTCCCGGGCAACCCCATGCCTTCTTGGCCGTCGGTAGTATCGACGCTTGTTAACCCAAGGCATAGAGTGCCCCCCATGCTCGTCGGACTCGAAGCCTCCGCAGCCTGTAGGCCAATCCCCACGGGGGTCGCCAGGTATGCAACGCGGCTGATCCGCGAGCTGGCCAGCGCTGCTGTAGGCAACGAGCAGATCACCGCCTACGTGCGCATTTCGCGCCGTTTTGAGGAAGGGCACCGCATCCCCGATCTCGGCGGGGTGCCGTGGAAGTACTACCCCGACCCCTTGCCGCCCGCGGGTCCCCTGCCCGACGTGCTCCACGGCCTCGAGGTCAAGCTGCCGATGTGGTCGTCCTGGCGGGGTCGACATTCTCGAATCGTGACACTTCACGACCTGATCGCGGTGCTTGGTGAGGACCTGAGCGACCAGCGCTGTCAGCGGCGGAACCGCAAGCGCTACGACGCGGTGGCCAAGCGCGCCGACCACGTGCTCGCGGTCTCGAACCGGACACGGACGGACTTCCTCGAGCGCTACGACTTCGACCCGGATCGGGTGCACGTCACCCATCTGGGCGTCGATGAGCGCTTTCGGCCCTGCAACGAGGCCGAGGAAGCCCACCTGCGCCAAGCGCGTGACCTGCACGGGCCGTTCCTGCTCTACGTGGGCGACGCGACCCCCCGCAAGAACCTTCTGCGCCTGATCGAGGCCTACGGGCGCAGCGACGCCAGTCGGGACCTGCGGCTCGTGCTGGCGGGCGCGATCGGTGCCGAGGACGGCGCGGTGGCGGACGCCCTGCGCCGCTGCCCGGCCCGGGATCGGATCCAGCTGCTCGGGTACGTCACCGAGGATGAGCTCCTGACCCTCTACGGGGCCGCCGAGGCCCTGCTCTTCCCGACCCTCTACGAGGGCTTCGGGCTGCCGGTGCTCGAGGCGTTCGCGAGCGGTACGGCCGTCCTGGGTGCCGACGTCGGAGCCGTCCCCGAGGTCGCCGGCGGCCACGCGACCCTGGTCGACCCGCGTGACGTGGACTCGATCGCAGCGGGCATCGACAGGGTGATCACCTCGACCAGCCCCGCCCGCGACGAGGCTCGCCGCCATGCGGGCGAGTTCACCTGGCGGCGCTGCGCCGAGCGGACCCTCGAGGTCTACCGGCACTGTCGCAAGAACGGCTCGAGGTGACCCGCAACTGCGCTGCCCGCGGTCCGGTCCCCCCTGGCGGGCGGGTGGGGGGCGCGGCGGGCCGAACCGGATCCCGGAGCCCCAAACTCCGGCCCCCACGCAACTTGCGGCCGCCAGACCCAGTTCCCACGAACTGGTCCGTAGCCATGATACTACCTCGGTAGTATTACCGGGGTAGTCAGAAGGCCTTCCTACCGGGAGTCTGCACACCCCATGTCCACCCGTCATCAACTCGGCGATCTTCAGCTCGCGATCATGCGCGTGCTCTGGAGCCGCACCGAGGCCACCGTCAACGAGGTTCATCGGGAGCTCGAGGACGCGCGCGGCCTCGCCCTGACCACGATCGCCACGATGCTCAAGAAGATGGAGCTGAAGGGGGTCGTGAACCACCGCACCGAGGGTCGCCAGTTCGTCTACCGGCCCACGATCGACGCGGCAGCGGTCAACCGCACCATGGTCAGCGAGCTCACCGACCGCCTCTTCGGAGGCAGCGCGGCGGCCCTGGTCAACCACCTGCTGACCGAGGGCGAGATCGACGCCTCCGAACTGACCGAGCTGCGCCAGCGGATCGAGGACGAGGGGAAGCGGGCATGACCACCCAAGCCCTCGCCTGGCTGGGCACCTACGCCCTCCACTCGACCCTGCTCCTCGGCGCAGCCTGCCTGGTCACGCACCTGGTGCGTTCGGCCAGGGCGCGCGAGGTGATCTGGCGCGCCGCCCTGCTGGGCGGGTTGTTCAGCGCCAGCGTGCAGGTGCTCGTCACCGACACCGCCTGGGCCGAGCGGTTCACCGCGACCCGCTGGGTCATCGGCGCCGCTGCGGACCCCGAGCCAAAGGTGGCTGCCGCCGAGCCCGTGCTCCTGCCGCCCCTCGACGAGGCGACCCTGGCCGCCCTCGCGGCCCTGCCGCCCGAAGCGTTCTCCGAGGAGGCCGCGCCGCCCCCCGACGCCCCCGATGCCGTCGTGGCAGGCGACGCCCCGGGGACGCCCTGGACCGAGTGGGCTCTGCTCGGCTGGGCGGTCTGCGGCGCTGGCCTCCTCGCCCTCTTCCTTCTGCACGGACGTCGCTACACCCGGCACCTCTCGGACCGGCGCGCCGTCACGGCCGGAGACCTTCCCGGGCTGCTGCAGGAGCTCCGCGAGCAGGCCGGGGTCCGTCGCCGGATCCGCCTGACCGTCTCCGACCAGCTCCAGGCGCCGATCGCCCTGGGCGTCGTGCGTCCGGAGATCTGCGTGCCGCCCCGCGCCCTTGCAATGAACCCAAACCTGGCGCGCCCGCTGCTGGCCCACGAGCTGGGACACCTGAAACGGCTCGACCCGCTCTGGCTGGGCCTGGCGCGCGCCCTCGAACTGGTGCTCTTCTTCCAGCCCCTCAACCGCATGGCGCGCAAGCGCCTGGCAGCCTGCGCCGAGTTCGCCTGCGATGCCTTCGCGGTGCGCCAGACCGGCGACAGGGTCGAGCTGGCGAGGTGCCTGGCCGAGGTCGCGGGATGGTTGGTCGGCGAAGGGCAGGCGCGGCCGGTGTGCGCCATGGCCGACCTGCGTTCGCCGCTCGCCGAGCGGGTCGAGCGCATCCTCGAGGAGCAGCCCGCTCCCGAGCACGCGCCCGCCTGGCTCGCGCCCGTCGCAGCCTTGCTGCTCAGCGCGACCGCGGTGGCGGCGCCCGGCTTCGCGACGCCGTCCGTTGAGTTCGAAACGGCCCCGATCGAGCCCGCGCTCGAGCCGGCCCAGGACCCGGCGACCGACGACCTGACCCTCCTCTGGCAGCTCGTCACTGCCGAGCTCGGCCTCCTGCACGACGAGCTCGACCAGCTGCGCGTGCACGCCGAGGACCCGACCCTCTCGCCCGCGACGCGCTCCCGCGTCACGGCGGCCCTGGCGCTGGGCGACAACCTGACCGAGCGCCATCAACGCATCGGGGACCTGCTGGCCGCGTGGCAGGCGCTGGCCAGGTCCCAGGTCCCGTCCCTTCCCCTTCCCACTGTTCGCTGACTCCCAACTCGAGGAGACCTCATCGTGTTGCTCAAGACATCCCTCACCCTGACCGCCGTGATGGCCGCGCTGGCAGGGCCGGCCCGTCCCGGCATGTTCCAGGACGACGTCCTGGCGACCTCGAGCGTCGCTCCGGCGACGGACGTGCCCGCCGAGGCGCCGCGCCAAGACGACAAGCTCGAGGCCGAGCTCGCCAAGGAGCTCGCCAACCTGCGCGCCGCCCAGGCGGACGCGCGCCCGGGACGAGCGGGCCCAGGCCGAAGCCGTGCTGAAGGCCCTAGCTGCCGAGCAAGCCGACCTTCAAGCCGCGCTCGCCGACAGCCAGCGGCGCATCCAGGAGCTGCACGATCGCGAGGACGTCGTTCGGACCGAGATGCGGGACCGCCAGGCCCAGCTCGAGGCCGAGCTGGCCAAGCGAGAGGCTGAGATGGCGCGCATGGCCATGATCCGCGACCGCGAGCGCGCCGACCTCGAGACCTTGATCGCGAAGGAGCGCGCCGAGCGTGAGCGCACGATCGCCCGCGAGCTGAGCGAAGTGGAGAGCATGCGGACCGCCGAGGTCGCCCGCCGGGACGCCAGTCATGCCGAGCTGCGCGCCGAGCTCGAGGCGCGGATGCAGGACCAGCGGGACCAGCTGGTCGCTCAGCAGGACGACCTCCTTGCCGCGCGCTCGGACACACTCGAGACTCAGCTCGTGCAGGACAACCTCGCCGCGGTCCTGGCGCTGACCAAGGAGGTCACGGCCCGTCAGGGCGCGCTCGGGAAGCTCCTGCAGGACGAGGAGATCGAGCGCTCCCTCCTCGAAAGCGTCGCAGCCGTCCAGGGGCTGCGCAATCGGCTCAGCGTCGACCTTCTCGGGGACGAGGAGATCGCGAATGCGCATACGCTCCTCGAAGCCGTCACACGCCAGCACGTCGCGGACCGTGACAAGGCCGGGCACCTGAGCGACCTCGCCGTACAGGCCCTCCTCCGGGCCATGGAGACCCGCGATGCCGCGCAACAGGACGAGGAGGCGGAGATCCTCCGCCTTCTCACCGCGGCCCAGTCCCGCTTGGTGGACGCCGCCGGGGCCGACGGCCAGCCAGCCGCAGTCCCCGAGCTCATCGCGCAGTATCGAGACAGCTACACCCGACTCCTCGATCTCGAGCAGGACGAAGAAGCTCAGGAGCAGGCGGAGAAGCGCCGCTGGCTCACCGAGATGGGCCTCCAGCGCAACGTGGAGCGCGGCAAGTTGCGGCTGCTCGAGGCGCAGGAGCGCTACAACGAGGCCCGCGCCGGCGCGGACGCCATCAAGGAGCGCTTCGCCCAGGCCGAGAGCGAGTGGAAGCAGCGCTTCGAGGACCAACGCAGGGCCTTCGAGGAGCAGCAGGGGAACTCCCTCCCGCAGCGGGAGGACATGCGCCGGTCGTGGATGAACACGATGCAACGTTTGCAGGCCCAGCCGGCGCAACCGGCTGCCCCGGCGGCTCCTGCACCGCCCGCAGCAGCCCCGAAGCGTGGTGACTCGGACGTCACGATCATCGTCGAGAAGGGTGACGTCCACGTGCACCTGAACGGTGGCGCTCCGACGATCGTGCAGGAGGAGGGCCAGCGCTTACCGATGTTGTCGCCGACCAAGCTGCTGCCGCCCGCGTTGCTGCCTCCCCCGGCCGAACCCGGCCGCGTGTCGGTCACGACCGATGCGCACGGCCGCTTCGCCGTGCCGACCCCGCTTCCCCCGGGGACGCGCCTGCGTGGTCGCGTTCTCGAAACGGGCGGCGCGCCGGTGCAAGGTGCCGTGCTCGAGGTCGCGCCGCGAGTCACGCGCCTGCCGGAGGGCGCCGTTCTCGAACTCGCGCCGCGTATTGCACACCCGCCGCTTATCCATGAATTCACCACCTCCTTGCTCCCCGGTACGCCGCTGCGCGTTCAAGTTCTCGAGCTCGACGAACCGCCGGTGTGCGAACCTGCGCCCCTTCCGCCCGAGTGCGAAGAGGACCCGACCGAGGCCGAGGAGAGCGAAGGCAGTGACCCGAACGACTCGGTCGCTCTTGTGCCTCTGGAGGTCGGGGGGATTGCATTCCCCGTCGAGGGCAGGGTCTTCAACGTCAACCTGAGCGGTGGGGTGAGTTCCGATGAGGGAGTTCTCGAGCTGCTCAGCCACAACATTCAGAACTTCGAGCTCGCCCCTCCCTCGTTCGACGCCAACCAGCACATCATCAACATGAACAAGATGGACCCCGAGGTCCTGCACAAGTTGATGACCGCGAACCTCCCCAAGTGGGTCGCGCCCCAGAGCCCGGACCGCCACGCCGCCGCCATCACCGCGCTGCTCCCCCGCCAGGGCACCGTCCGGGTAGGCAACGAGCTGGTCACCTACTCCGGCCAGCCCGCCGAGTCGGAGCCGACCCAGGAGGAGCTGCTCGCCGAGCTGCTCGAGATGCTGCGCGCTCTCAAGGCCGACATGGGCGCCCTGCGCGCCGAGGTCGGGGCCCTGAAGGCCGAGCTGAAGGGCTCGGACCAGGCGGGCCGGCGGGCTCCCCGGCGCAACGGGCGCTGAGAACCCTGCGCTGGAGACCACCCCCGGGCCTGTTCGGGCCCCGGGTGAGCCCCCACCTCCCCGCCGTGGGGAGGCCTTCTGACCGCGGGCCCCGTTGGTGTGCTGCCAACGGGGCCCGGTCTCCATCCATGGCGTTATCCTGTCGGCCCTAATCCGCCCGGACCGCCCTGTAGAGCGCCCCAAGATGCCCACCCTCGAAACCGCGCAGCGCCCCTCGTTCGAAGCCCTGGAATCCAACTTCCCCCGCTGGGAGAAGATTGGCGACCTGATCGATCAGTGCATCGACCTGATGCTGAACCTGCGTCAGAGCGGGCACCCCGGTGGGTCGCGCAGCAAGGTTCCGATGCTGGTCGCGACGACCCTCGGCGGCGGCATGCGCTGGGACGTCCGGCGTCCCGAGCATCCGCACGGCGATCGCTTCGTGTTGATCGCAGGTCACTGCAACCCGGCCATCTACGCGATGCTCGCGGTCTACAACGAGGCGCTGCGCATCATGCACGAGCGCACGGGTGACGCGAAGTACCTGGTGCCGAACGCGGCCGAGCGGCAGCTCGTGTGGGAGGACCTGCTCTTCCTGCGCCACAACGGCCACCTGCCGGGCCACGCGGAGATGGAGGGCAAGACCCTGTTCTTCAAGTTCAACACCGGCCCCTCGGGTCACGGCGCGCCGGCCGCGCTGGGTGAAGCGCTGGCCCTCAAGCACGCCGGCTCCCCGGCGCGCGTGTTCGCCTGCGAGGGCGAGGGCGGGCACACCGCGGGCGCGCACCACGAGACGAAGAACTCGGCCTACGGGCTGGGCCTCGACAACCTGATCTACCTGTTCGACTGGAACGATCACGGCATCGACTCGTTCGCCAACTCGACGGTGGTCTTCGGGGAGCCGAAGATCTGGTTCGAGAGCTACGGCTGGCGCGTCGCCGGCGCCCAGGACGGCCACGACTACGCGCAGATCACCAGGGCGCTGCTCGACGTCGTCTGGGCCGAGGACACCGGCGGCCGGCCGGGCTGCGCCTGGTTCAAGACCCGCAAGGGCCGCGGCTACCACAAGTTCGACGCCGCCAGCCACGGCGCGGCGCACAAGCGCAACTCCGACCTCTTCTGGCAGTGCCGCGCGGACTTCGCGGGCAAGTACGGCGTCGAGTTCGCGGGCCAGGGCGACACGAACGACCCGGGCGAGGAAGCCGGTCGCGAGCTGACCCGCGGCTGGTTCGACACCGTGTTCTCGGTCCTGCGCGAGGACGAAGGGCTCTGCGAGTACCTGGCGAACACCCTGGTCGAGCTGGGTGACTCCCTGCCGGATGCTCCCGCGGGCTTCCACCTGGACGCCGCGCGCAACATGCACGAGGACCGCTCCTGGCTGGACCTCGACCAGCTGCCGGCCGGCCTCTTCTTCGCGCCTGGCGACAAGAAGGCCAACCGACACGGGCTCGCGAGCTTCGGCGCCTGGGTCAACGCCCTCGCCAACGAGAAGATGGGCCGCCCGCTGGTCCTCGCCTGCTCGGCGGACCTGGCCGACTCGACCGCGATCTCCGGCTTCGCCAAGGACTTCGAGGGCAAGCCGGGCTTCGGCTGGTACGAGCGCAACGAGCACCCCGAGGGTGCGCTGATGCCCCAGCAGATCACCGAGTTCACGAACTCGGGCCTGGTCTGCGGCGCGGCCACGGTGAACATGCACCCCGACCCGGAGAACGAGTTCCTGGGCTATTGGGGTTCATGCTCGACCTACGGCAGCTTCAGCTACCTCAAGTACGGCTTGATGCGCCTGTTCAGCCAGCTCGCCCAGGACTGCGAGCTGAAGGTGGGCAAGGTCATCTGGATCGCGGGCCACTCCGGCCCCGAGACGGCCGAGGACAGCCGCACCCACTTCGGTGTGTTCTCGCCGGCGGTGACGCAGCTCTTCCCCGAGGGGCACGTCATCAACCTGCACCCGTGGGAGCCGAACGAGGTCGCGCCGTGCCTCGCCGCAGCGCTACAGGCGGACGCGCCGATCATCGCCCTGCACCTGACCCGCCCGGAGGTCTGCGTGCCGGACCGCAAGAAGCTCGGTGTCCCGAGCCACCTGGAGGCGGCCAGGGGCGCCTACATCATCCGCGACTACGACCCGAGCCGTCCCCGCGAGGGCACGATCATCGTCGAGGGCACGAGCACGACCGAGTCGATCTTCGACCTGTTGCCGAAGTTCCACAGCGGCGAGGCGCCCAACGTCAAGCTGGTCGCGGCCATCTCCTGGGAGCTCTTCCAGCTGCAGCCGAAGGAGTACCAGGACAAGACCCTGCACAAGACCGACTGGATCGACTCCACGGTCATCTCCAACGGCAGCCGCATCGGCATGCACCACTGGATGGCCTCCAAGGTCTCGCAGCGCTACGCGATGACGAGCGACTGGGACAACCGCTGGCGCACCGGCGGCTCGGTGGCCGAGGGCAAGG
>JAQBVH010000055.1 GCA_027623615.1 Planctomycetota bacterium
CCCGGTTCCCGGCAAGCGGTTCGCTGGCACGCTACTTGGGATTCACGCGCCGTCCGCCCGTGGACCCGCGGAGACATGCGCAGCAACCCCATCACCCTCCTCACCCTGGCGCTCGCGCTGGCCCTCCTCGGCGCCTGCGCGGGCCGCAGCCCAGTCCGGACCGTCGTCCAGGACCCGCGCGTCCCGCAACCCCTGACCCTGGGTGACCAGACCGCCTTCGAGCTGGCCGGCCGCCTCGAGCTCCCACAGGTCGCGCCCGGTGAGTATCCGGGCCTGCACAACGTCTTCCGCCTGTCGAACTCGATCCTGTGCGGAGCCGAACCCGCGGATGATGCCGCCCTGGCGCAGCTCGGCGAATGGGGCGTGCGCACCGTGATCTCGGTCGACGGGAAGGCACCCGAGGTCGAGGCCGCGGCCGCCCTCGGACTCCGCTACGTCCACGTGCCGATCCAGTACACGGGCATCAGCGAGGACCAGGTCGACAGGCTGGCCAAGACCTTCCGTGAGCTCGAAGGTCCCTTCTACGTGCACTGCTACCACGGCAAGCACCGCGGACCGGCGGCCGCCGCGCTCGGACGGGTCGTGCTCGACGGCCTCGAGCGGGACCAGGCCATCGCCGAGATGCGTCAGTGGTGCTCGACCTCGGAGAAGTACGAGGGCCTCTACCAGGCGGTCGCCACGGGCGAGCTCCCGACCACCAAGGCGAGCGCGGCCTACGAGTACGACTTCGCGCCGGTCCACCGCATCGAGGGAGCGCGCGCGGTCATGGTCGCTATGACCCGCTACTGGGATCGTGTCAGGGACGTACGCCGCAACGGCTGGCAGGTCGACCCGCAGCACCCGGACGTCGATCCCCTGCGCGAAGCCCAGCAGGTGCGCGAGCACTACGAGAGCTTCGAGGCCGAGAGCAAGGGCGAGGAGCGGCCCGAGGAGTACTGGCAGCTCCTGGAGGTGGGCCGGGCCGCGAGCGAACAGCTGGTCGATGCCCTGGAAGCAGGCAAGCTCGAAGAGGTCGAGGAGGCGTACGGCGTGTTGAAGGCCAACTGCCTCGAGTGTCACGCGGGCTACCGCAACCAGTAGCCCGCCTCCACCGCTGGAGCGGGGGAGAGAGAGACGACGCCGGCGGGACCTCCCGCCGGCGTCGTGCGTTCTCGGGGCTACTGCGCGCCGGGCTTGGTGGGGTCGAAGAACAGCTCCTCGACCGTGCGGGTCGGACGCATGCCCTCAGTGATCGCGAGGTCGAGGCTGGCGGCGAGCTCACGCAGCTCGAGCACCAGCTCGGGGTGCTGCGTGGCCACGTCGTAAGCCTCGGAGATGTCGCGCTCGACGTGATACAGCTCGCCCTGCTCGAGGAGCAGCTTCCAGGGACCGCGCCGCACTCCCGCGAGCTCCCCGTCGCTGGTGTAGTAGAGGAACGGCTTGGGGGCGGGGCCCGGGCCGCGGCCCAGCCACAGGTCGCTGACGTCCTGGCCGTCGAGGACCACCTCGGGCAAGCTCGCTCCGCAGAGGCTGGCCAGGGTCGGGAACACGTCCATGGCGGTCGTCAGCGTGCGCTCGACGTGGCCGGCCGGCACGTGTCCGGGCCACGACAGGATGGCCGGCACGCGTTGCCCGCCCTCGAAGTTCGTGCCCTTCCCGCCGCGCAGCGGTCCGGCGCTACCGCCGGCGAGCTTGAACGGCAACCAGGGACCGTTGTCCGTTGTGAAGAGCACGATCGTGTTCTCGCGCAGCCCGTTGCGCTCGAGGGTCGCGACCAGCTGGCCCACGCTCCAGTCGATCTCCTCGATCACGTCCCCATAAAGGCCCCGCGGGCTGCTGCCCTCGAACTCGGTCGAGGCATACAGGGGGATGTGCGGCATCGAGTGGGGCACGTAGACGAAGAACGGCTCCTCCTTGTGATCGTCGATGAAGGCGACGGCGGCCTCGGTGGCGCGCCGGGTCAGCAGGCGCTGGTCGGGCTCCCACTCGACGACCTCGCGGTCTTCGACGTAGGGCAGCCGATACTTGTACTTGTTCTCCTTGGCCCGGTGGAGCTGGGCCATGTCGTTGGAGTACGGCACACCGGACCAGCGCTGGAAGCCCTGGTCGAGCGGCAGGAGGCCAGGTCGATGGCCGAGGTGCCACTTGCCGAACATTCCCGTCGCGTAGCCCTCGTCCTGCAAGAGGTCGGCGAGGGTGACCTCGTCCGTGTGCAGGCCGTAGTCGAACTGGGGGAAGATGACGTGCTTGTGCATCGTCACCCGCTTGGGGTAGCAGCCGGTCAGGAGCGCAGCGCGCGACGGCGAGCACACGGGCGCCGCAACGTAGAACTGGGTCAGCTTCGTGCCGCCGGCCGCGAGGGCGTCCAGGTGCGGCGTATGGATCGTCGGGTTGCCGTAGCACGAGAGGTCGCCGTAGCCCTGGTCGTCCGTGAAGACGATGATGACGTTGGGCGGCCGCTCGTGCTCCTGGGCGAAGCCGGCGGTGGGGATGGACGAGAGCGCGAGGCCGAGGGTCAGGAGCGCGTGCCGCATGGGGACAGGGTAGGCCAGGGCCGTGCGCCGCGCTGGTCCTGCGAGCTACGATGGCGGCATGGAGGCCTACGAGGAACTGGCAGCGCTGCTCGGGTCCCGCGGGGAAGAGACCGCGGCAAGGCGGTCACCCAGCGAGAGCACCTCCTGCTCACGGCCCGGGCCGCCGAGCAGGACGGGGCCGACGACGACCACGCGCGCTCCGGGGGTCGTCGCGCACGTCCCCGGGCTGGACGCCTACCGGGGCCGGCTGCTGGTCGCGGCCGGGGGGTAGACTTCCGGCCATGGGTCTTCGACGAACTCGGGCCTGGCCGCAGTTGGCATCGCCGCTCCTGGCCTTGCCGCTCGCGTGCGGAGGGGGCGGTGAGGCTCCGTCGAGTCCGCCGTCCGGTCCTCCGATCAGCGGACACGTCGGGGTGACGAGCCTGCTCGCGATGCATGACCGCATGCGCGTGCTCGAGGCGCCCGACGACGTTCAGCCCCAGGTGCGGCACGTGCGCACGGGCGATGGAGATGTGGCCGATCGGGAGCCGCTACCCGGCCTCCTGATGCGCCCGCCAACTCGCGTGGCGTTCGACCTGGAGGATCCTCCGCCGGGGGCGCTGTTGCAGGTCGCGCTCGGCATTCGGCGCAACGGGTATCGCGGTCAGGGGCAG
Source organism: Planctomycetota bacterium (assembly GCA_027623615.1). Lineage (GTDB taxonomy): Bacteria > Planctomycetota > UBA1135 > UBA1135 > JALWOP01. The sequence goes on from JAQBVH010000055.1 coordinate 3,167, forward strand.
GTGACGTTTCGCGGCGAGCGCGATGGGGAGGTGATGTTCGAGCGGGTCCTCGACAGCTCCCAGGACTTGCCGGAGGCGCAGCAGCGCTGGCACTTCCTCGAGGTGCCGCTCCCCAGCGGAGGCGAGCTGGTCTTCTCGGCGACCTACGCGGGCACCGAGACGCGCGGGCCTTACGTCGGCTTCGGGCGTCTGCGGGTGGCCGTGCCCTTCGAAGCGCCGCGACAGCGGCCTTCCCAGGACAACCCGAACGTGATGCTGGTCGTCATCGATACCCTGCGCGCCGATCGTCTCTCGTGCTACGGGCACGTGCGCGCGACCAGCCCGACCCTCGATCGCCTGGCGGCGGAGGGGCTGCGCTGCGAGCGGGCCTACTCGAGCTCCTCGTGGACGATCCCGGGCACCGCTTCGGTGTTGACCGGGCTCTCGCCGCCGGCGCATGGCCTCGGGGTCGAGGATTCGAACTACCTGCCCGATTCCCTGGAGACCCTGCCGCGCCTGTTCGCGCAGGCGGGCTTCGTGACGGCCGGCTTCACGACCAACCCGCTGATCGACGGCAGTCGCAACTTCGACCAGGGCTTCGGCCACTTCGTCAACGAACCCTGGGCGCCGACGCCCGATGTGATCGATCAGATCGAGGCCTGGATCGCAGCGGTGGGAGACTCACGCTTCTTCCTCTACCTGCACCCGACCGACCCCCATGCTCCCTACCGGGCAAGCCCCGAGGCGCTCGCTCGCCAAGGTGTCGTCACGCCGGACGACCTGCCCAACGAGCTCCTGCGCACGACGGTCGACCGCTGGTACGCCGGCGGCATCGAGGACCGGGCCGAGGTCGAGCGCATCAACCGCCACTACTCCGACGTCTACGACGCGGAGATCGACCTGTGCGACGCGATGCTCGCGCGCGTCCTCGACGCGCTCGAGGCCGCGGGGCACGGCGACGATACGGTGGTCTGCGTGACGGCGGACCACGGCGAGGAGTTCCTCGATCACGGCCTGGTCGGTCACTTCAACCAGCTCTACTCCGAGTCGATCCACGTGCCGCTGCTCTTCTGGGGTCCGGGGGTGACAGCCGGGGGGGTGATCGAGGAGCCGGTGGAGAATCGCCACGCCTTCTCGACCCTGTTGGCCCTGGCGGACCTGGCTCTGCCCGAGGGCGCGGACCCGGTCGACCTGACCAGGGTGCGGGCGCCCCGGTCAGGCGTCTTCGCGACCGCCAAGAAGGGCCGGCTGGGCACCTTCGCAACCAAGGAGTCGGTCGGCCTGGGGCAGATGTTCACGATGGTCGATGGGAACTGGCAGCTGATCACCTGCCCGCAGACCGAGCCGCCGGGGCGCGAGTTCGCCTACCTGTTCGACCTCGAGACGGATCCTGAGTGTCGTTCGAACGTGGCCGGCCAGCACGTCGAGCGCGTGCAGTCCATGCACCAGAGCATCGAGGCCTGGCTCCTCGAGGGCGCGCAGACGCGACCCGACCTCATGCCCGCCACCCAGGAGACGATCGAGCTGATGCAGGGCATCGGCTATCTGGGTGACGGGAGTGAGGACGACTGAGGGCTCGGGTACCGTACTCCCGGCAAACTCCGGCACAGTGATCTCTCACTGGTACTCGATCACCAGCTCGGCGCCCTCGAGGTCCCCGAGCTGGAACGCCCGTGCCCGCCGCTGACCGAAACCGTCGATCAGGAAGAGCGCGTGCTGGCCCGCGTTCCATCCCGGGCGATCGACGAGTTCCTGCACGATCGCGCCGAGGTCCGGGCTGGTCTGCCGCGCGCCGCGCGCGCCGACGTAGCGCCACCACTCGGGGAGCCACGTGGTGCTCGCTGCCGTTCGCGTGCGTCCGCTGAGATCCCCGTCCACCGAGCTGATCGTGGGGGCGTCGTCGCTAGCTTCGGCCGCGATCGAGAGCTGGGCCAGGCCGAGGTCGCGCTCGCGGGCGGTGAAGACCAGGCGCGCGGACAGGATCTTGGCGCCTGCCGGGACCGGGAGCTGCAGCCGGAGTCCGGTCGTGAAGGGCTCGGCGCCGCGCAGCCCGAGCGGGAGTCGCTCCCCGTTGCGCGTCACGCTCTGGTCGTAGCCGGACTCACTGGCGTCGTCACGCACGCGCTCCACCGCGCTGCGCTGGACCAGCGGCGCGCGCACGTCCAGCGGGAGCCCGGGTGAGGTCACGGCGCCCTCGCCGGTCACCGCGACCAGGGCCGTGAGCACCCGCGTTCCGTGGGAGCCTGCCGTCCACGGGAAGCTGTACGGCGCGCTGAAGTCCGTGCCGACCAGCACCCCGTCGACCAGCAGGTCGACGCGATCGACCGCGCCGGTCGTGGCCACCTCGACCTGGACCGCGTCCCCCGGGTCCAGCACCGTCCCGGCGGCCGGGGAGGTGATCGACGCGCTGCCATTCCAGTCGCAGTCGGGCAAGAGCCACACCGAGCGCGTCGTCGCGGCCCCCTCGGGGTCGCGGACGGTCAGGTCGACCCGGTAGGCGTAGAACTCCCCCGAGCAAGGGGTCGGCGTCAGGAGGAACTGGGCCTGCTGGGTCGTCAGCACCTCCTCCGAGTGCGCGTGGTTCGCGTGGTGCAGGAAGAGCTGCCACTCGTAGGCGAGCGCGCCGACCGGATGCTCGGCGTCGGAGGCGATCGCGTCGAGGGTAATCGTCGTCTGCTGGTCCGCGTCGTAGTGCTGCCCGTTGACGACTCCGGCGATCAAGGCAACGGGCGGCGTGTTGTCCAGATGCACCTCGAGCTGGGTCTGACCGGTCGCGCCGCTGGAGTCGCTGACGGTCAGCTCGACCACCTGCACGGACGGGAGCCCGCCCGGGTTGTCGAACAGAAACGTCGGGCTGGGCGAGGTCGCGCACGAGCCGTCCGCGAACTCCCACAGGAAGGTGAGGTCCCCGTTCTCGGGGTCGGCGGACGCGCTGCCGTCCAGGCGCACGAGCCGCGGGCTGGCCCCGTAGGGGGCGTCGGCCGAGGCCAGGGCCACGGGTGCGACGTTGCCGTCCCCGGTGTAGCGCACGCGCCGGACGGAGTTCGTCGAGAACTGCACGTAGAGCAGGCTGCCGTCGAGCGGGTCCTCGGCCAGGTAGGTCGGGGTGGCCAGAGCGCCGAACTCGAACACCTCGTGCAGGTGGTCGTCCGCCTCGAAGTCGAAGGCGCGGATCCAGTGGAAGGTGTGGTCCGCGTGGAAGTAGCGCCCCTTGTAGGGATCGCCGAAGCCGAGCCCCGAGAGCCACACGCCGCCAACGGAGCACGCGCCGCGGAACGGCGTGCCGTCCACGGGACAGCTCGGGTCCCCGAGGGCGCTGCGCCGCGCCTTGCCGTTCTCGAAGGTCGGCACGTACGCGAGGTCGCTCTGGTGTCGCCACTCGATCGCGGCGCGGCGGTGCATGTAGGTCGGGGTCGCCGGCGAGATGTCGACGCCGTTGTCGCAGGGGTTCTTGAACTTGGGGGAGTGATCCTCCCGCTCCTGCTTGAGCAGGTCCTGGAAGTCGAAGAACTCCTGGGTGCAGGTCACGCCGTCGAACAGCGGGTTGGGTGCGTCCTGGTTCTGGGTGAAGGCGAGCCTGTACCCTTCGTGCTTGGAGAGCCCCTCGAAGATCGGCCAGCCGAGGTTCATGCCCGGCTCAGCGACCACGTGCAGCTCCTCCCAATCGACGTAGCCGACGTCGCCCACGTAGAGCACACCCGGGTCACCCGCCGCCGGGTCGCTCTGGCCCGTGCCGGGGCGCAGGGTGAAGCGGAAGGGGTTGCGCAGCCCGAGGGCCCAGACCCGCGAGCGAGGAGCGCGGGGATCGGCCGGATCGAACCAGGGGTTGGAGGGGATCCCGTCGCCCGTCTCCGGATCGAGGCGCAGGACCTTGCCGTTCAGGCTGCCGATCATCTGCGAGCGGAAGGCGCCGACGTTCTCGGCCTCGCGGATGATCCCGTCGGCCAGGGCCTGGGCCCAGTACGTGCCCGGGGCGCTGCCCGCGTCGACCAGGTTGAAGCTGGCGGCGTCACCCGAGGAGAGCAGCAGCGTGCCGTCGCTCCCGAACAGGATCGCGCCCGTGCCGTGGGACTCGTGCAGGATCGGGACCCCCGCATCCGCCGTCTCCCCGAGCAGCACGTGCCGGCTCCCCTCGAGCACGGTGCGCTTGCCGGTAGATGGGTCCGCGCTGAAGCGCGTCACCCTCCCGATCGTGGCGTTGAAGTACTCGTTGACGTCCTCGTCGTAGTTCGGCGTGCCCGCATGGAGCAGGTGGTGCCGGTCGACGACGTAGTAGGCGTAGACGTACCCGTTGCTCAGGAACTCGGGATCGAGCGTGAACCCGAGCAGGCCGTAGTCGCGCCAGCTGCCCACCTCGTCGCGGAGGTCGAGGAGCTCGGGCTCCTGCTTGACCCCGTTCTCGACGATCCAGACCATGCCGCGCCGCTCCCAGACGTACATGCGCCCGTTCGCGTCGTGCGTCACGCCCACCGGACTGTTGAGGCCGTCGACCACCAGCTCGTCGACGTAGCCGCTGGGGAGCTGAGCGAAGGTGGGGAGGGCGAGGAACGCGAGGGCAAGCGTGCGGAGGTACATGGCGATCGTCCCGGGTGGATGCAGCAGATGATGGCACGCCCCCCGGGGAGACCGCCAAGGGCAAGCGCAGGATCTCGACCGACCCAAGCACCTTGCGTAGAGCAGCTGTGGGTCGCCAGTCGCCTCGCGGCCTGACGGGAGGGTCAGCGCGCGTGTGGCCCGAAGGCGATGATGCCCATGCCGAGTAGCGCGACGGCTGCGCCGACCAGATCCCAGCGGTCCGGTCGCACACCGTCGATCCACCAGAGCCAGAAGACCGCGACCGCCACGTACACCCCGCCGTAGGCGGCGTAGGTGCGGCCGGCAGCCATGGGATGGAGGCTGAGCAGCCAGACGAAGAGCGCCAAGCTCAGCGCCCCAGGCACCAGGAGCCACGGCGTCTTGCCCTGCCTCAGCCACAGGTACGGCAGATAGCAGCCGGCGATCTCTGCGAGGGCCGTGAGGACGAACAGGCCGACGATCTTCATCACGCTACCGTTGCTGCATCTGAGGCCTGGGCGAGGGAGAGGAGCGAACAGAATGGCAGCTCCGCGGAGTTGCCGGGCGCCTCCCCGCGAGAATCCGGGCGCGCGGGCCTCTTGGGTGCGGCAGTCCAGGAACGGCCCCAATGCCGGAGATGTCGCGCGCCATTGCGTAGATTGAAGCCATGTCCTGGCGCCGTGCCCTCGCTCTCTTTCCCGCTGCGGTCATCCTCGGGCACTTCGTCGGCGGGCAGGAATGGCTCGGGGAGTGGTGCGGGACCTGGGGCCTGTTCTTCAGCGCGCTCGCTCTTTTGAGCGCCTGGGGGTGGCCCGGCCAGAGCCGTTGGGACCTGCGCTGTGGAGCGATTGGGCTCGGAGTCCACGTCACCGTCATGGTCGGGTTCATGATCCTGGACGGGCTCGCCTTCGCAGGGCTGTTCGACGGGCTGTTCGACGGGCTGTTCGACGCGGAGGAACAGGTGGTTGAGAGCACGCTGCGCATCGGCGCGGCTGGGATGTGCCTCTGCGTCGACGCCTTCACCGGCTCATCGTTGGCGGAGGTCGTGCCGACGATCCTGGACTTGCCTGCCCGCTGACGCCGCCAGCTCCCTGGCGCATTTCCCTGCAGCAGAATTCCGCCGGTTGGTTAGGGTCGGGCCACCATGAGCGCTGCCAAGATCCGAGCCCTCGAGAACGGTCCCCTGTTGGTCTCGGGCGTCGAGCGACTGAGCGGTTCCGACGGTCCGATTCAGGCCGGGGCCGAGTTCGCGCTCTGCCGCTGCGGAGCGTCCGCCAACAAGCCCTTCTGCGATGGCGCACATGGAGGTGCTGGCTTCACGGGCGCCAAGGATCCCAGCCGCACCGAGGACCGCACCGACGAGTACGTCGGCGAGGCGCTCACCGTGCGCGACAACCGCGGTCTGTGCGCGCACGCCGGCGTGTGCACGGAGATCCTCCCCGAGGTCTGGCGCATGCACGAGGAGCCCTGGATCGATCCCGACGGCGCGCCCCCTGAGGCGGTGGCGGCGGTCGTGCGCGCGTGTCCATCGGGCGCCCTGTCGTCCAACTTCCCAGGCGACGACGCCGGGGAAGAGGAGGGCCCCTCGGTCCTGGTCGTGCCCAACGGACCCTACGTGGTCAAGGGCCTCTCCGAGGTCGACGGTGAGCCGGTGAGCGCAACGTGCACCCTCTGCCGCTGCGGCGCGTCGAAGAACAAGCCGCGCTGCGACGGGTCGCACTGGGGCGTCGAGTTCGAGGGCTGACCGCGGATGGAGCGGGTGTCGTCGCGCAGGGAAGGCTACGCGAACGGCGGTGGGTTTGGTCAGCGACCGTCCACCGGGACAGGCGGGATCGCCGCCTCCTCGATCCACACCGAGAGGTGGCCGCGCGGCGGGATCGGGCCGCGCGGGTTGTTGTAGCGCAGGAAGCTGTGCAGGGCGATCGTGACCTTGCCGTCCTCGAAGGGCGCGCGCAGGTCGGCGTGGAGGTGCCCGCCGCGCGGCTGACCGCCCTGGCGGCGGCCGACTCCCGCGGTCGACTCGGCCGCGAGTTGACCGTCGAGGTACAGCGCGAAGCCGTCACCCGCCGCCACATGTGCGCTGCCGCCGATCACGATCCGGTAGCGCTTGTCCGGCTCTAGCGGCGGCACCTCGAAGGTGCCGCGCAACATCAACACCTCGTGCTCCCAGAGCGTGCGCGGCAGCGCCGAGCAGCCACAGAACTCCGCCGAGCATGACTCGGAGAGCGGCGCGAGCGCGCCGTCGAGCTGACCGAAGGGCGGCAGGCCATGCTTCCAGCCTGCAGCGCCGCCGTCGAAGCCTGGCGCGCGCCAGTCCTCCATCCCCGCGGGCCAGGTCACGGCGCGGTAGCGGTCGCCCTTGTCCCGGGGCGTCTGCTCCGTGGGCTCGAAGCTGAAGTACTCCCACTCCCGCTCGCGCAAGTCCGGTCCGAATACGCGCCAGTCGTAGTCGTTGATCCCCGCAGCCCGGTAGATGTTCGCCAGGCCGTAGAGCCCGCCGCGCAGGAACTGGTTGGGGCGCTCGGGGCGTTCGCCGCGCGCCTCCTTCGCCAGCGCGTCGCGCCGGCGCGGATCGGCGGTGTAGGCGGCGGCGACACCATCGAGGAGCATCGGCGCGAGCGCAGCCTG
>JAQBVH010000056.1 GCA_027623615.1 Planctomycetota bacterium
CGTCGAGGTGTGGGAGATCGACGGCGACTTTCCCGCCAAGACCCCGGCCGCCTCCCGGCGACTGCGCGGGCAGACCTTCCTCGACGTGGGCCTCGAGCTCTGGCTCGACCTCGAGCGTCGCCTCGCGGGGCGTCCCCAGGAGCGCTTGCCCCACGGCGACCTGGTCGCGACTCTCCCCACCCTCACCGGTCCCCAGCGGGAGCGCCGCCGCGAGGCGTGGCTGCGTGCCCGTCAGGACGTCGCCTTGAACCTGTCCCCAGAAGCCCTGGTGGACCGCGCCCTTTCCGCCACGGCGGTCTTGGGCGAGGCTGGAGTGATCCATGGATCCCGTACGTGAAGTCTGGCGCAAGGACGGGCGCTACGCCCTCGCGGCCTACCAGTTCCTGTTCGAGTCGCTCGAGCGGGCGGTGCAGGTCACCGGTCGCGAGACGGAGGAGGGCAGCGGCCGCCACGTGTCGGGCCAGGAGCTGGTCGAGGGCATGCGTCGCCACGCCCTCGAGCTCTTCGGTCCACTCGGCGCTCAGGTCTGGCGCTCCTGGGGCGTCCACAATACGGTCGACTGGGGTCGGATCGTCTTCCTGCTCGTCGACGCGCGCCTGTTGAACCGCCAGGAGACGGACTCGCTCGAGGACTTCGAGAACGGGTTCGACTTCAACGCAGCCTTCCGGGACGGCTATCGCCCCGACCTACCCCCGGAGATCGGGGCTCGCCCCCTCTCCAGCGAGGACTGATTTGCTCGAACGCCTGTCGCCGACCAAGCGCAACCTCGCGCTGGGCCTGCTCGCCGTGCTGCTCCTCTGGTTCTCGTGGACCGTGCGCGCAGTGCTCAACCCGCTCATCCTCGGGTACCTGCTCGCCTTCGTGCTCAGCCCGATGGTGCGCAAGCTGGAGCGCAAGGGGTGGGGGCGTCGTTCGGCGGCCAACCTGATCTTCCTGGCGTTCTTCGTGTTGACCAGCCTGATCGGGCTGGTCGTGTTCTGGCAAGGGCGTGCGCTGGCGCGTGACGTCAGCGAGTCGGATTTCCTGAAGGACACCTGGACCCAGGTCGAGCAGCTGGCGGACAGCTGGCTGCAGGGCGAGGTGACCCTCGACGCGGACGGTGACGCGGCCGAGGCAGCAGGCAGCGGCGAGGGTGCGCAGCCCCCGGGGCCGGAGCCCGGTCCCGTCGACGAGGTGACCACAGCGGCCAGAGCTGGCGAGGCCGGAGCTGCTGATCCCGCCGACGAGGAGGCGGCCCTGATCGCACGCGTACTGCACCAGCTGACCAGGGAGCAGAACCAGGCGCGAGCCCTCGAGGGGGCGACCCTTGCCTGGAGGTACCTGCGCTCCTTCTTCGGGTCGCTGATCGCCTTGGCGACCCTGATGATGTTGCTGCCGATCTATGCCTACTTCCTCCTGTTCGAGCTCGATCGGATCCACGCCTTCGTCTACCGCTACATCCCGCGTGCCGAGAAGGAACGCTGCGCGCGCATCGGCCGCCAGGTGGGCGAGGTGCTGGCGAACTTCTTCCGCGGGCGCCTGTTGATCTGCGTGCTCAAGGGTGCCGTGATCACGGTGGGCCTCTTGATCGTCCAGGTGCCCTATGCGGTCTTCCTCGGCATGGGCAGCGGCTTCCTGTCGCTCGTACCCTTCGTGGGGCCGACCTTCGGCTTCGTGGCGGCGTTCGCGTTGGCGGCCTTCCCGCCGGGAGCCCAGGTCGTCGCGGAGGCCGCACCGGGGACCGCCGCCTGGGTCCCGCTCCTGTTGGCTTTCGTGCGCACAGCCGCCGTGTTCGTGATCGCCGAGCTGCTCGAGGGCTACGTCTTCCTGCCCAAGGTGCTGGGGGACAGCCTCGGCCTGCACCCGGTGGTCGTGCTGGCCTCGATCTTCCTTGGTGGCGCCGCGCTCGGCATTTTCGGCTTCCTGATCGCCCTGCCGTTGACCGCGGCCCTCGTGATCCTCGGAAGGGAGCTGGTGCTGCCCGCGCTGGCGGACTTCGCCGACGAGGAGCCGCAGGGCCCGGGCGAGGACGCAGCGGCCGGCGAGCCCGGCTGACCACCGAGTACGAAGCAGGCCCCGCGACCGTGGCGGTCGCGGGGCCTGTGCAATCCTCGACGAGGATCTAGCGCTGCTGCGGACCGCCCTCGCCGTGGACGATGCCGTCGTCTCCGACCACGTCGAACGTCTTGGCGTAAGAGGCGACCGCGGTCGGAGCCTCGCCGAACTGCTCGAGGAGCTGACGGATCGCGGCCTGGAGCTGGACGTCCTCCTGGTAGTCGCTGCCGTAGGGGAAGGCGACGCCGCGCGCGTCCTGGACCAGGCGACGGATCTCGAGGCGCAGGAGGAAGCGGATATCGCTGCGGGGCAGCACCGTGTCCAGGTCCGCGTAGAGATCCTCGAAGCCGGGGTAGCGCGAGTAGTCGTCGTCGTCACCCTGGGCGAGCGCCTCGAACGTGCTCTTGTGCTCCTCGAAATGGTCGCGGGCCCAGAGTCGCAGCTTGCGCGTGTCCTGGACCTTGCGCATCTCCATCAGGCGCCATTGCTCACGGCGGGTCGGGCCGACCTCGACGTCGGGGGCGATGCCGCCGGGAGAGATGATGTTGCCCTCGTCGTCGGTCTCGCGGTGGATCGAGCGACCGGTCGGAAGCCGATAGCGTTCGATGGTGAGCTTGACCCGCGGCGAGTAGTCGAACTCCCCGTCCCCGTCGTGGTCGAGGGTGATCTTCTCCCAGTCGTCGAAGCGGCGGTTGCCGTTCTCGTCCGCCCAGCGGTCCTCAGCTTCGGGGTCCAGGGGGATCAGGTTCTGGACCGAGCCCTTGCCGAAGCTGCGCTGGCCGACGATGACCGCGCGGCCGTGATCCTGCAGCGCGCCAGAGACGATCTCCGAGGCGGAGGCCGAGGAGCGGTTGACCAGCACGATCAGCGGCACCTCCTCCGGGACCAGGGCGGCCCGGCGGGTGTTGTAGGTGTAGGGCCGGTTGACCCGGCTCTCGGTCGACACGACCTGCTTGCCCTTGGGCAGGAACAGGTCGGCGACGTTGCGGGCCTCGGTCAAGAGGCCGCCGCCGTTGTCGCGCAGGTCGAGGATGAAGGCGCGGGCGCCCTGGTCGGTCAGCTGCTCGATCGCGGTGGCCATCTCCTGGCTCGCGACGCGGCTGAAGGTCGTCAGCTCGATCAGACCGATGTCGCCGGGCAGCATGAGGGCGTTGACCGGAGGAATCGTGATGACGCCACGTTCGATCTCGATCGCCATGTCCTCGGTGGGGCGGTCGATCAGGGCCGGGTCCATGCCGCGCTGCCAGACGTACAGCTTGACCGTCGTGCCGGGCTTGCCCTTGAGGCGCTTGATGACCTCGCCGTCCTCCTCGCCGATCGTCGGCCATTCGCCGACGCGCACGATCTTGTCGTCCGAGGACAGCCCTGCCTCGTAGGCGGGGCCGGAGTAGATCGGGCGGGTGATCGTGAACAGGCCGTCGTCCGGGTCGGTGTTCACGTACGCGCCGATGCCGCCGTACTCGGCCTCGAGGTCCTGCTCGAACTTCTTGTAGGCCTCCGGCGAGAAGTAGGCGGAGTGCCGGTCGAGGGAGTGCAAGAGGCCGTCCATGGCCGCCTCGATCAGTCGCTCGCGCTCGACGGTCGTCCCGTCGAGGTGCAGGCGCTGCACCATGGTGATCAGCTTCTCGATCTGCTGCAGGTCGGGGCTGACCGCGCCGCCGGAGACCAGGTCCTGGGCCTGCTCGCGTGCACGACGCAGCTCGGTGTCCTTGAAGCGTCGGATCTGTTGTTGCTTGAGGTAGGCCTTCGCGAGCCGGCCGTCCTCGCCGGGCAGGCGCGCCAGTCGCTCGAGCTCGGACTCGACCGAGGGCACGCCATCGATGATGCCGAGGCTGGCCATCCCCAGGGCTCCGCGGGCGCGCAGCTTGGCGTCGCTCGAGCCGAGGAAGTCGTAGAGCACCTTGCGGGCGGAGGGCACCTGGCTCCCCAGGCCGATCTGATGCGCGGCCACGGCGCAGTCGGCGCGCACGGCGGCGGAGCGAGCGTCGTCCACGGTGATGCCCAGGAGCGACTTGGCGACGCGCTCGCGCAGCTCGGTGTCCTGCTCATCGAGAGAGGAGTTGGCCAGGAGGTCCGCGGCCCCGGCCATGATCGACTCGTCGTCGCCCTCGAAGATCGGCTCGAGCGCTTCGATCAAGACCTCCCAGTCGAGCTCCTCACCGAGCAAGCGCGTGGCTGCCAGGAAGAGGACGGCCTTGGTCGAGGCCTGCTCCTTGCGGAGGGCGCGGTCGACCGCCGCATCGAAGGGGGCGCCGAACTCGTCGCCCAGGACGAAGGCAACGTTCTGTGCCAGGTTCCAGATTCCCTCGAGGTCCAGCTCTCCAGCAGCGTCGCAGTAGCCGGCCAGATCCTCGTCGAGCTCGTCCGCATCCTGGGCTGCCGCGGGGGGTGCCAGCGGGCTGGCCACGACGGGCGCGGTGGTGGTGAGCACGGCGAGGGGGGCCAGGACGCACAGGGCGAGGCTTCTCATGAAGGATCTCCGGTTGACGGTCCAGTTGGCCGGAGGGCCAGATGGACGGAGGGGTGCACCCCCGCTATCGTCGCGGGGAGGCAGCGCGGGCAAGGGCAACTAACCCCGGCCGGCCCAATCTACGCTCCCTAGGACCTGCTCCCCTGGGTCCCTACCGATTTCCTACGCAGCGATTCCAGACAGTGACGGACCTCCCCGAATCCGGCCTCAGCCATCTCCGCGACGGCGACGCGGGGCCAGAGTCGTGCATGGTCGACGTCTCCGCCAAGCTCGAGAGCGATCGAGAAGCCCTGGCCCGGGCAATCGTGCGCTTCCCGAGCACGGACCTCCGCGACCGCGCCCTCGCTGGCGGCGGACCCAAGGGCCCGATCGCCGAGGTCGCCCGGGTGGCCGGGATCCTCGCCGCCAAGCGCACGGGGGAGCTGATTCCCATGTGCCATCCCCTCGGCCTGGACCACGTCGAGGTGTCATTCGCCGCCGAGGGCTCCGCTGGGATCGAGGTCCGCTGCCGGGCGCGTCTCCGGGCGCGCACCGGGGTCGAGATGGAGGCGATGACCGGCGCCGCCGTAGCCGCCTTGACGATCTACGACATGGTCAAGGCCCTCGACAAGGGCATCCGCATCGAGGCGGTGGAGCTGCTCGAGAAGCGTGGCGGCAAGTCCGGGCACTGGATCGCGGAAACCGGCAGCTGAGGGGCCCCAGGAAGCCGGACCGGCCCGGCCGGGTGGGGGGGGGACTAGGACCAGCCCTCACCACGCGGCTACACTTCCGACTTCTCCCCTCCGCCTTCGCCCCGACAAGAGACCCGCATGGACCTCAAGCTACTCCGCAATCTCGTCCGCATCATGGAGCGTGGCGAGGTCAGCGAGCTGGAGATCGACGACGAGAAGGCCGGCCTCCGGATCCACCTCAAGCGTGGCGATGCCCATGGCGCGCCAGGCCACTCGGTGGTGATGATGCCCGGCGCTGCCGGCGCCCCTGCGGCTGCCCCGATCCACTCCGGGGATGACGGTGGCGACCCCCTGGCCCGTGATCCGAGCCTGGAGGAGATCACCAGTCCGATGGTCGGCACGTTCTACCGCGCGGCCTCCCCGGGGGCCGAGAACTTCACCGAGGTGGGCACGGCGGTCCACGACGAGAGCGTCGTTTGCATCATCGAGGCCATGAAGGTGATGAACGAGATCAAGGCCGAGATCCGTGGGGAGATCGTCGAGATCCTGGTCGAGAACGGCGAGCCGGTCGAATTCGGCCAGCCCCTCTTCCTCGTCCGCCCGAGCTGATGTTCCGACGCATCCTCATCGCCAACCGGGGTGAAATCGCCCAGCGGATCATCCGTGCCTGCCGCGAGATGGGCGTGGAGTCAGTGGCGGTCTACTCCGAGGCGGACGCCGGCGCGATCTACCTGCGCCAGGCGGACGAGACGATCTGTATCGGCCGCGCTGCGGGCAGCGAGAGCTACCTGAACATCCCCTCGATCATCAGTGCCGCCGAGATCGCGGACGTCGAGGCCATCCACCCGGGCTACGGCTTCCTGTCCGAGAACGCCCACTTCGCCGAGGTCTGCCGCAGCTGCCGCATCGAGTTCATCGGTCCCGATGCAGAGACGATCGCGTCCGTGGGTAACAAGGCCCGCGCCCGGGAGATCGCGATCCAGGCCAAGGTCCCGGTCGTGCCCGGCAGCGATGGGGCGGTGCGCGACGAGGAGCACGCCGTCGAGTGCGCGCGCGCGATCGGCTACCCGGTGATGATCAAGGCGGCCAGCGGTGGTGGGGGCCGCGGGATGCGCGTCGCCTCGAACGAGCCGAGCATGCGTACCGGTTTCCGTGCCGCCCAGGCCGAGGCCAAGGGTGCCTTCGGCGACGACACGATCTACCTGGAAAAATTCGTCGAACACGGCCGCCACGTGGAGATCCAGATCCTCGCGGACCGCGAGGGCAACGTGATCCATCTGGGCGAGCGGGACTGCTCGATCCAGCGCCGGCACCAGAAGCTGATCGAGGAGGCTCCCTCCCCGGTCCTGAACAACAAGCAGCGCGACAGGCTGGGCGCCGCGGCCATCCGCATGGCCAAGCAGTCGGGCTACCACAACGCCGGCACGGTCGAGTTCCTGCTCGACAAGGACGGGAACTTCTATTTCATCGAGGTCAACGCTCGCATCCAGGTCGAGCACCCGGTGACCGAGCTCGTCACCGGCGTCGATATCATCCAGGAGCAGCTGCGGATCGCCGCCGGCGAGCCCCTGCGCTACCGGCAGAAGGACATCCACGTCCGGGGCCACGCCATCGAGTGCAGGATCAACGCCGAGGACCCGGAAAAAGATTTCCGACCCTCGCCTGGGGAGATCCGCGCGTTCATCCCGCCCGGGGGGCCGGGAGTGCGGGTCGACAGTCACTGCTACAGTGGCTACCGGATTCCGCCGAACTACGACTCGATGATCGGCAAGCTCCTCGTGCACCGGAACACCCGGGAAGAAGCCATCCGCTGCGCCATGCGGGCTCTGGACGAGTTCGTGATCGAGGGGCCGAAGACGACGATTCCGTTCTTGCGAGACGTCCTGGAGCACAACGAGTTCCAGACAGGGCGCCACGACACCGGGTTCGTCGAACGTTTCTTCGGCGCTCACCCGCCCGGCGGGCGCGACGGCAAATGATGCGCATCCTCCTCGGAACCCTCCTGACCGCCCTCCTGACGGGCTGCACCATCTCGACCCAGCGCCACCCCGGCCCGATGGCCTCGGCGGTCCCCGACCTGCCCCCTGGCACGACGGACCTGTACCCCGCCGGTCCCGAGGAGGTCATCATCACTCGCCTGGCCGACCCCGTCTTCGTGCGGCGACCCGGGGAGTCCTCTAGCTTCCCGCTCTACTACTACCGCAAGCAGGAGCGCATGAACGCGGGCTCCTGGGTGTTCGCGGGCGCCGGGGGACGGGTCGAGGTGCTCTACCCCGGCGGGACCTCGGTCACACTGATCGGGCGCGGCGCCGGGATCATTGGCTCCGAGAGCCGGGGCGAGCCCCTGTTCTTCCTGCGCCAGTGCGACCGCGCTGTGCTGCACCTGTCCGACCAGGAGCAGGTGCGCCTGCTCGGCGGCGCGGTCTTGACCGGGGACAGCGGCCCGATCGGTCTCGCGAATCTGCGTGGCGAGATCCTGCGCGTCACGAACCGCAGCCTGACGACCTGCTGGGTGGCGTATCGCGAGGAGGTCCTTCAGCTGGATCCGGCCGAGGTGGTCGAGCTGCCCCTGCTCGATGCTGGCACCGGCCCACTGGAAGAGCCAACCGACTTCCGCAGCCTGCGGGTGGGCGAGGCCGGCCCGCGGCTGCAGGTGCGCGGTGATGTCGAGGTGACGCAGGACGGCGACAGCGCCCGCTTGACGGCGGTCGGGGCCCACGAGGTCCTGGCCATGGGCCTGCGCTTGCGCATGGACCCCGGGGATGAGGTCTTGCTCGCCCCCCTCGACGACCTGCCGGCCTCCGCCGCGCCCGCGAACGACCTGCCTCGGGCTGATCCCACCAACGCGGGCGACTCCGGCGCGAACGCCGGCCTCCCCGAGTGACTCCGTCCTCTCTCCCCGATTTCTCACCAATGGCTGAAGCGAACCAGGTCGACCGCAAGCGGGTCTTGATCACCGGCGGTGCCGGCTTCCTGGGCAGTCACCTCTGCGAGCGCTTCCTGGCCGAGGGCTGGGAGGTGATCTGCATGGACAACCTCCTGACGGGGGACATCTCCAACGTCGAGCACCTGTTCGCCGACAAGTACTTCCACTTCGAGCACCGCGACGTCACGGAGTACATCCACGTCGGCGGCCGCCTCGACGCGATCCTGCACTTCGCCTCGCCCGCGAGCCCGATCGACTACCTCGAGCTGCCGATCCAGACCCTCAAGGTCGGGTCCCTGGGCACGCACAAGGTCCTGGGCCTGGCGCGGGCCAAGGGCGCACGCTTCCTGCTCGCTTCGACCTCGGAGTGCTATGGCGACCCACTGGTCCACCCGCAGCCCGAGAGCTACTGGGGCAACGTGAACCCGGTCGGTCCACGCGGCGTCTACGACGAGGCCAAGCGCTTCGCCGAGGCGATGACGATGGCCTACCACCGCTTCCACGGCATCGAGACGCGCATCGTGCGCATCTTCAACACCTACGGGCCGCGCATGCGGCTGAAGGACGGCCGCGCCTTGCCCGCCTTCATGTCCCAGGCCCTCGAGGGGGACCCGATCACGGTCTTCGGTGACGGCAGCCAGACCCGTTCGTTCTGCTACGTGGACGACCTGGTCGAGGGCATCTACCGCCTCTTGCACTCCGAGGAGGTCGAGCCGGTCAACATCGGGAACCCCTCCGAGATGACCATCCTCGACTTCGCCAAGAAGATCGTGGAGCTGACCGGGTCTCGATCCGAGATCACTTTCGAGGCCCTGCCGGAGGATGATCCGAAGGTCCGGCAACCTGATATCACCAAGGCGAAAGAACGGTTGGGCTGGGAGCCGAAGGTGGACCTGGAGACTGGCTTGCGCCGGACCTTCGAGTACTTCCAGGCCCGCCTGAGCGCGGGTTGATTCCCACCCCAACCCTGTAGCTATCGCCATGTGTGGCATCGTCGGAGCCATTCTCGCTGAGGGCAGCGTCGTCCAGAGTCTCGTCGAGGGTCTGCGCGTCCTGGAATACCGCGGGTACGACAGCTCGGGGGTCGCGGTGGCCCGTGAGACCGGCATCCAGGTCCGCAAGAGACAAGGCCGGCTCGCCATCCTCGAGAGCGAGCTGGCCGACGGCGCCCTCGACGGGGCCCTGGCCGGGGTCGGGCACACACGCTGGGCGACCCATGGTCCGCCGAGCGACCGCAACGCCCATCCGCACCTGGGGGACGGCGGCGCCGTGGCCGTGGTGCACAACGGCATCATCGAGAACTACCTGACCCTCAAGGAGGAGCTCGGCCAAGCCGGCGTCAAGTTCGAGTCGGACACCGACACCGAGGTCCTCGCGCACCTGATCGCGCGTGAGCTCGCCGCGGCGCCCAGCCTGGCCGAGGCGGTGCGCCGCAGCCTCAAGCGAGTCGACGGCTACTACGCCCTGGCCGTGCTCACGGTTGGGGAGAACGGCCCCGAGGTCGTCTGTGCCCGCCAGGGCCCGCCGCTCGCGATCACCTCGACCGCGGACGCGGCCTACCTGGCCTCGGACCTCCTGGGCCTGCTGCCCTACAGCAACCACATCAGCTTCCTCGAGGACGGGGACCTGGCCATCCTCACCCCGGGCAAGGTGCAGATCACAGACCTGGACGGCAAGGCGGTCGAGCGCCTGCCCAAGCGTGTCGACTGGGACCCGGGCGATTCCGGTCTCGGGCACTGGCCGCACCACATGCTCAAGGAGATCCATGAGCAACCCGACGTGCTCGCACGCACCGCCTTCGGGGTGATCGACATGGCGGAGGGCGATGTGCGCTTCGGCGACGGAGGCCTCTCGAACGAGTTCCTGAAGGACGTGGAGCGGGTGCAGGTCGTGGCCTGCGGCACCGCCCTGCATGCAGGGATGATCGCGAGCTACCTGATCGAGGGCCTGGCCAAGGTCCCCGTCGACGTGGACTTCGCCAGCGAGTTCCGCTACCGCGACCCCATCATCGTTCCGAACACGATGGCCCTCGCGGTCACCCAGTCGGGCGAGACCGCGGACACCCTCGCGGCGTCGCGCCTGGCGAGGGAGAAGGGCGCCAAGGTCGCCGCGATCTGCAACGTCGCCGGCTCGAGTCAGGTGCGTGAGTCCGATGCCTGCCTGCTGACCCAGGCCGGACCCGAGATCGGGGTGGCCAGCACCAAGGCCTTCACCGCGCAGGTGACC
>JAQBVH010000057.1 GCA_027623615.1 Planctomycetota bacterium
GCCTGACACGCTTCCTGCAGCGGCGCTGGTGGGGCTGGACCAGCCACATCATCGCCTGCTCCGAGTTCCTGCGGCAGATCCTGATCCAGCACCACGGCGTGCCCGAGACCAAGGTGCAGCGCATCTTCAACGGCTACCACGGACCGAAGGCCGAGGATGTCCCCGAGACGCCCGAGGAGGCGCGCGCGAAGCTCGGCCTGGAGGGGGGCAAGCGCTACCTCCTGACGGTCTGCCGCCTGATGAACTGGAAGCGGGTCGACGGGATCCTGCACGCCCTGGCCGGGTTGCCCGAGAACGTGCACCTGCTCGTCGCGGGGGACGGTGACATGGAGGCGGCGTGGAAGCGCCTCGCCGTCGAGCTGGGCGTCGCGGAGCGCGCGACGTTCCTCGGCAACGTGCCCCACGCGGACATCCCGATGTACGTGCGCGCGGCGGACGTGTTCGTCCTCAACTCCGAGTACGAGGGGCTCTCGCACACCCTGCTGGAGGTCCTGAACCTCGGCACGCCGATCGTCGCGAGCGGCGTCTGCGGCAACCCGGAGGTCGTCGAGGACGGGGTCAACGGGCTGCTCGTCGATCCCTACGACCCGCAGACCCTGCGCGTCGCCCTCGAGAAGCTCCTCGGCGACGACGAGCTCTGCCGACGCTTCGTCGAGGCCGGGCTCGCCAAGCGACCCCAGTTCACCCGCGACGGCACCTTCTCCGAGGTCGAGGCTGTGCTCGGGCGCCTGGCCGGCGCCTGATCCACCTGGGCGGCGGGGATCCGCGGGGCGCGGAATCGGTCGACAACCGAGACCGTGCGCAGGGTGTCTCCCTCCGAGACGCCGCTTCCCATTTGTGTCCAGGAAGGGCGGAAACAGCGGGATGGTCTGCGGATGGGTGGTCCGCCGGCAAATCCAGACCTACACGGCGCCCCGATCAGGGCGGGATATACTCGGGGTTCACCGGTGCGGCTGCCGATCTCTCCTTTCCCTCCCGATCAGCGCCGCTCCACGCCTGGATCCGAACCTGCCTTTCCTTCCCATGACCGAAACTCCCGCCACACCTGCGGCCGCTCCCGCGCGCTCGCTGAAGGTCCTCGTCATCGAGGACTACCTGCCCCAGGAGATGCTGGGGATCATGTGGCTGTCGCGGGCCATCAAGGACGCCGGGCACCAGACCAAGTGCCTGTTCCTGCCGGACAAGGACTGGATCCAGAAGATCAAGGACTACAACCCGGACGTCGTCGCCTACTCGGTGACCACCGGGATGCACCTGTACTTCCGGGACATCAACCGCAAGGTGCGCGAGGTCCTGCCGAACGTGTTCTCGCTGCAAGGCGGGGCGCACTGCACCTACTCGCCCGAGGAGCTCGAGCAGGATCCGTACCTCGACGCGATCTGCCGCGGTGAGGGGGAAGAGGCGGTCCCCGAGCTGCTCAACAGGATGGCGGCGGGCGAGGACTACTACGACATCCAGAACCTGTGGTTCCGCCACAAGGAAACGGGCGAGATCCTCAAGAACGGCCAACGCCCGCCGATCCAGGACATCGACGCCCTCGGCTTCCCGGATCGCTCGATCATCTACGACGCCGGTTCGATCTATCGCGACAGCGACCGCAAGGTGTTCGTCACCCAGCGCGGTTGCCCGATGAACTGCTCCTTCTGCTTCCACCACGCGCTGAAGAAGAAGGTGTACAGCTCGACCAACGCCAAGTACGTGCGCAAGCGGTCGGTCGACCACGTCATCGCCGAGATCAAGGCGGTGCGCGACGAGTACAACCTGAAGTTCGTCCACTTCCTCGACGACATCTTCAACCTGTCCGGCAAGTGGCTGGACGAGTTCTGCGAGAAGTATCCCAAGGAAGTCGGGCTGCCCTTCGACTGCATCCTGATGGCCAACATGACGAAGGAGCGCCACATCCTGCAGCTGAAAAAAGCTGGGTGTGTCTACGCGCGCATCGCCTTCGAGTCGGCCAACGACTACATCCGCAACGCGGTCTTCCGCAAGAACACCACCCTCAAGCAGCTCGAGGACGCGAGCCGCTGGATCAAGGAATCGGGCATTCGCCTCGGCTCCCTGAACATGCTCGGTGGTCCCGGCGCCAGCCTCGAGGACGAGCTCGAGACCGTCCGGCTGAACATCAAGTGCAAGGTCGACCACCCGCTGGTGTCGATCATGCAGCCCTACCCGATGTTCGACGTGGCCGACATGGCCAAGGACATGGGCTACGCGGTCGCGGCCTACGACGACTTCCCGGTCAAGTTCAACCGGACCTCGACCATCGAGTTCGAGCACAAGCGCGAGATCGAGAACCTGCACAAGTGGTTCCCGGTCGTGGTGCGTTACCCGTGGCTGATGCCGATCGCCAAGCGCGCGATCAGCTGGCACATGTTCAGCAAGGTCTACCTGATCATGTACATGCTCCACAGCGAGTACATGGTGAGCGAGCAGGCCAAGATCTACGCCCACGCCCAGGGCCTGCGCGGACCGCGCTACTGGACCCCGGTCGACTTCGTGCGCCGCGTCACGTTCAAGGGCTTCATCCGGATCTACGAGAACCTGTTCGGCAAGGTCGCCCGCCGCTTTGCCCTCTCGCTCCAGATGGGTGACGAGCGCGTCGTGGCCCACATGGACTGAGCGTCCACGCGCCGATTCACACGCACCCCGTCCACTCTCCGGTGGGCGGGGTCGTTTCGTTCAGGGCACGAGCGGGTGGGCCGGGATGACCTCGGCCAGCTCGAGGCTGTCGCCGACCGCGGGGAGCTCGATCGCCTTGTAGCGATTGCCGTCGGCGGTCAACCAGATCACGCTCCGGGCGTCGAGGGAGCGATCCAGGGACACCGCGAAGCGGCGCACGCCCGCGCCCTCGATCTCGAGGACCTCGAAGCGTACGTCGTTCCAGGTCGTCACGGTCCCGACGGCCGGCGGGGTGCTGCTCGAGCGGTAGACGATCTCGAAGGCCTGATCGAGGAAGGGTCGGCCCTGACTCTCGATCTCGACCCGGTCGTCGGCGGTGCGGGTCAGGCGCAGGCCGCGGCGACCCATCTGGAGGGCGTGGAAGGAGAGGCCCCGATCCTCCGGTCGCTCGACGGCGTAGGTCTGGCCGATCGAGAAGGGGATCAGCGAGCTGGTCGACTGCAGCACGAAGACCTCGCGGTGGCCGTCCTCGGGAGTGCCCACGGGCGCCGTGAGGGCGGCCTCCCGCAGGCCGTCCGCCATCGACACGTTGTTCAGGCCCATCCCGAGCAGCATCAACCCGCCGAGCACTCCCGGGCCGGCGATCGTCAAGCGCCGCGCGAGGCGTGAGCGCGAGGCCTCGACCGCGATGACGAGCAGCGCCAGGGCTGGCGGGGCTGCACCGAACAGCAGCCGGTCCGAGAGCGGCGCGGCCGCCTGCGGCGCGGCGGCCAGCACGAACCAGAGCACGAGCAGCGGCGTCGCGGGGTGCCCCTTGGTGTGCCGCGCCAGGAAACGCACGACGAAGAAGAGCAACGGGACGCCAATTCCGAGCTGCACCTGGCGGGCCGGCGGGAGGAACGTCGCCAGGTCCGTCACGATCGGCGTCCCCAGGGCGAGGGCCGCGTTCGGTCCAAGCTCCGCGAGGCGCACCGCGAACCGCACCGGCGCGTCGAACGGCGAGGCGTAGAAGAGCGCGTTCGTGCCGTAGCCGCCTCCGAGGTGAAGCGCGAGGTAGCCCGCGAACAGCACGAGCGCCGTAGAGGCGACCGCGCTCTGCTCACGCCTACACAGCCAGGCGACGAGCAGCAGCGTCCCGACCCCCGACTCCTTGGCCAGGGCCGAGAGGGACGCGAACACGAGGGCGAGCACGAGGCGCAACGGGCGTGACCTCCCCGCGGGGCTCGCCACGCACCACAGTGCGATGCAGGTGCACAGGGTCTCGACCAGGGTGTTCTGGTTCGCGATCCAGCCGACCGGGAAGCCGGCGGTCTTGGTCACCGCGAGCAAGGCCGTGGCGCCGAGCGCGGCCTGCTGGCTCAATCCGAGATCGATCAGGACGCGCCGCGCGATGACCAGCACCAAGGCGAACATGGACAGGCTGCACAGGTGGTAGCCGAGCGCCCAGCCACCGAAGAGCGCGTGCTGCACGGCGAGCAGCCCGCTCGAAACGGGTCGCAGGAAACGCGCGGTCCAATCTGGTGAGGTCCACCAGGGCCAGGTCCCGACCTGGAGCTCGATGTCGGTCCAGTTCGCGAGCGTCCCGAAGTCGTACAGGCCCCAGGGCGACCCCGGGAGTTCGCCGGACAGGCGCAGCTGCAGGAGGTAGTCGTCCACCCAGAATCCGGCCGTCACCGAGGGCAGGTGCAGCAGCACACCCAGGAAAAGAAGGACCAGGGGGAAGTGCCTGGAGCGCGTCATGGGTGCCTGAGGGGGGTGCAATTCTGACGATTGCGACAGCAAATGGCGCTGTCCGGCAGGCGGGCTAGGCTGAAACCATGCGCAGCTCGAGTCGACGGCAGCCCGGTTCCCGACCGTGGGAGTCCCACGCGAGGTGCATGGAGCTTGGCAGCCCAATCACGCGACGACAACCGGACATCGCTGGGGGAACCGAAACGACGCCCGCTTTCGCCCTGGACCCTGGCCCTCGCTCCTCCACCAGCCAATTCGAGGGCCACGCGCGCCCCTCCAATGCCCCGCAGGCACCTCTCACCAGGCCTCGGCGCATTCTCGCGCCGGGTTTCGGGGTTTGGCGATTCGCTCGAATCGCGCTCAACGAAGGAAAGATCGCTGCCCCCCACGTGGATTCTCACCACGCCGCCCAGTTCTTTCCCAGGAATCTCCGTCCGCTTTTTGGCCGCGCGCTCAATGAGAGAGCCCGCATTGCAGCGGCATCCGGATTCCGCCCGACCTCCTGCCCGCGCACCCGCTGCTCGCAGCGGACACTGCGGTCTGTGCCGTCTACCCCACCAGCTGATCGACATCTCGCATGCGACTGAAGTTGACCAACATGCTCCTCGCCTCCGCCCTGCTGGCCTTCCCGGCCCAGGGGCAGGAGGCGTGCTGGGACGTGAACGCGCCCTGCATTCACCAGCGCTTCGAGGGCCCGAGCGTCGTCGTCGACGACCTGATGTACATCTTCGGGGGATTCGACTCCCCATCGATCGAGGCCACGCCGCGCATCGACGTGTACGACCCGTCCCTCGACACCTGGTCGAGCCGCGCCGACATGCCGATCCTGGTGACCCATGCCGGCTTCGCGCGCGACGATCGCACCGTGTGGGTGGTGGCTGGCTTCCTCGGCGACCACCCGGGCATCGCCACGGCGGACACCTGGATGTACGACGTCGACCTGGACTCCTGGACCCCGGGTCCGGCCCTGCCCAAGGCCGTGGCCGGCGGGGCGCTCGTGCGCTTCGACCGCAACCTGCACTGGTTCGGCGGAGTCGAGGCGGACCGCGACACGAACTCGGCCGACCACTACGTGCTCGACCTGGACAACACCGGCGGGGGCTGGTCCTCGCTGGCCCCGCTACCCCACCCTCGCAACCACCTGTCCGGCGTGCGTCTGGGCAACTTCATCCACGCGATGGGCGGCCAGTCGGCGCACGACACCTCACCCCAGGACACGGACTACCACGAGGCCTACGACCCCACGACCGACTCGTGGATCGAGATGGAGCCCCTACCCATGCCGCGCTCGCACTTCGAGCCGGGCACGATCGTGTACCAGGGCAAGGCGATCATCGTCAGCGGCAAGAGCACGTTCCTCGGCGATGAGGGGCTGATCGACGTGACCGAGTACGACCCGGTCACCGACGAGTGGCACGCCCTGCCGCCGCTGCCCCTGCCACGCTTCGGCGTCTCGGCCAAGATCATCCAGGACCGATTGATCGCGACCACCGGCTCCACGCCGGACCTGGTGCCGATCGACGACACGTACAGCCGCCCGGCAGCGTTCAGCTTCAACGGGCACATGCGCGTGAACTGCGGCGGGGGCCACTACCTCGACAGCCAGGGCGAAGACTGGTGCTCGGATGTGGGTTACCTCAACGGGCAGGTCTTCGAGAACCAGTTGATCCCGGACGTGCAGGGGACCCTGGACGACGAGCTGTACCTCGCGCACCGCACGAGCGACAACCTCCAGCCGAACCACGTCTCGTACCGCATCCCCGCGGACGAGGGGAAGTACCGCCTGGTGCTCCACTTCGCCGAGACCTTCCACGGGGCGACCGGCTACGGCGGCCCGTCGATCGGCCAGCGTGTGATGCGCTTCGTGATCGAGGGCAAGTCCGTTCGCCAGAACGTCGACGTCGCCAAGGACTTCGGCGTGGAGACGGCGGGGCAGTACGTGTTCGACTTCGAGGCCACGGGCGGCGACGTGACCTTCCATGTGATCTCGACCGTCGGCAAGCCGATGCTCGCGGCGTTCGAGTTGATCGACCTGCCCGACGATGCATTCGAGCGGTTCTGCGTGGCGGGTCCCAACTCGACCGGCCTGCCCGCGCTGATCAGCTTCAAGGGCAGCGGCTGTCTCTCCGCAGGGGACTTCCGGCTCGAGACGAGCACCTGCCCACCGGGTCAATTCGGCCTCTACTTCTATTCCATGCAGGAGACCAGCGTGCCCTTCGGCAACGGCACGCGCTGCATCGACAACCCGTTCTACCGACTGCCCGCCCAGCCGACGATCGGCGGGGGGATCACCCAGGACGTGGACTTCGGCAACCTGCCGGGGGGGGGCGACATCCTCCCGGGAACGACCTGGAGCTTCCAGCTCTGGTACCGCGACCCGGCGGCCGGCGGGTCGAACTTCGACACATCGGACGCCCTACGCATGCGCTTCACCAACTGAGCGTTTCGGCGCGCCGGACCGTAGCGGTCGCGTCGGGTAGAGTGCGCCCATGCGCCTGCTCAAGCTCGCCCTGGTGGGGGTGGTCCTGCTCGCGATCACCGTCTCTGTCGTCTGGTTCACACAGCCGAAGGCACAGGTGGTCGAGGTCGACACGAGTCAGGTCAGCGAGGAGGAGGGGGCGCGCAAGGTCATCCACGCCCTCGATGTCGACCCCAGGACCCTGGAGGCAGCCAGGGAGCTCTGGGAGACGGAGGATCTGCAGGCCGCGCGGGACCGACTCGAAGGTGCGTTGCCCGGCGGAGCCGATGAGGGGGCCCTGCGGCTGCTCCTCTCGGTCGTGTGTCGACGGTTGGGCGACGCCGAGGCCGCGCTCGAGCATGGACTGCGAGGTGTCGAGCTCTGGCCGACGAGCGGGGATGCGCACTACGTCTACGCCCGCGCCATCGCCCTTCAGATGATGACCGGCGGCCGCATCAGCGCGATGCGCAACATCGGGCCCTGGCGCAAGGAGCTGCGCACGGCGATCGAGCTGGATCCGACCAAC
This sequence comes from Planctomycetota bacterium, assembly GCA_027623615.1. Classification (GTDB taxonomy): domain Bacteria; phylum Planctomycetota; class UBA1135; order UBA1135; genus JALWOP01. The sequence continues at coordinate 7,335 of JAQBVH010000057.1, forward strand.
GTCGACGCCCGCAGCGACGAGTTCCTCTTCTTCGCCTATGTGCCCGGTCTCGGCGACGTCAAGCACGCGCTCACGCTGGCGGATGAGGTGATTCCCTACGACCCGATCGTTGGGGTGTCCTTTCGGGCGCGCGCCTTGGCGCGGTTGGACCGCAAGGAGGAGGCCCTGGCCGAGATGCAAGCGGCCCTCTCAACGCACCCCGGCAATCCGAAGCTGCTGCTCGCCCTGGGCCAGATCCACGAGGCCGAAAAGGATTGGCGACAGGCGGACGAGGCCTACGCCCGTCTCGAGGAACCGACCGATCTCGACGGCTGGCGCATCCTCTACCAGCGCGCGAGGATGAGGACGACCGAAGGCCAGCTGCAGGGAGAGGCCGAGGCTGCCCTGGGGTGGCTCGACGCCTTCCTCGCGGCCTCGCCGCGGGCCGAGATGATGGCTGGCCCGGCTGACGTGCATCACCGCCGCGGTCTCGCCCTCGAGCTGCTCGACCGACCGCAGGATGCGCGCGCCGCGTACCAGGCCGCGCTCGAGCTCGACCCGGACCACAAGAACGCGACCAAGGCACTCGAGGCCCTCCCGCGATGACCGCTACCACCCTTCGAGGTCGCCGATCGCACCTACACCCCGCTCGCCGCGCCCCCCGTCGTCTGCATCGACGGCTGCGCCGACGAGCACCTGAGTGAGGCGCTCGCGCGGGCCGCACGCCGGCGCTGGCGCAACCGCGCGGCATCTGCCACGGCGCGCTGCCCTCCTTCCCGCAGGCCGTGCTTGCGACACTCGTCACGCCGCTCGCCGTCACCGCCTCACCTTTCGCTCGGGGCGGGGAGACCGGAGCGCGGGTCGACGGGTTGCGCGTCAGCACCGCGAGATCGAGGGCCTGCGTCCACAATTCTGCCGCATCCCGTGGGGCCGCCGACTAGGATCGAGTCGGAGGGTCCCCATGGCAGCCCCGGAAGACCAGGCGCAGGAGCCGCTCGAAGACGTCCCCTACGAGGGCGTCACCGCCGAACTCCTGGCGCGCATCCGCGAGGGCGACGATAGCGCCTGGGAGGCGCTCTACAGCCGCTACCACGACGACCTGCTCTTCGCCGTGCGCGCGCACCTCGGCCCGGCCATGCGCACCATGCTCGAGTCAGAGGATGTGCTGCAGAGCGTGGCCATCCAAGCCCTGCGCACCCTGCCGAGCTTCGAACCCCGCGGTCCCGGGAGCCTGCGGCACTACCTGCACAAGATGATCGTCAACAAGATTCGCGATCGCGCGGACTACCACACGGCCGCCAAACGCGGAGGCGGCGTTCGGCTGGCGACCACCGAACTGCAGCGCTTGCCCGACGGCGCGCCCGAGTACGAGGACGGAGCGCGCTTCGACCAACTCGAGCGCGCGATGCGCTTGTTGCCCCCCGAGATGGAGCGCGTGCTCGTGCTGCGCAAGGTCGACGGCCTGTCCTCCAAGGAGACCGCCAAGGTGCTCGGCAAGTCGGACGAGGCCGTGCGCAAGCTCTACAGCCGTGCGGTCGCGCGACTCGGTGCCCTGATGAAGGCGAACCCGTGAGCGACCACGAGCGTATCGAGGACCTGGTCGCCGAGTTCGTGGAGCGGGTCGAGAACGGAGAGGACCTCGCCCCCGAGGAGTTCGTCGCGGCGCACCCCAGCGCCGACGGTCTCGAGGGGGCCCTGCACGCCGCGCTCGGGGCCCTCGACCTCTTCCCGTCCGGCGTCTCGGCCGTCGACCGCCCCGATCGGATCGGGGAATGGACCGTGCACCGCGAGCTGGGCCGCGGCGGTGGCGGGCGCGTGTTCGAGGTGTCGGGTGCGGACTCCGCGCAGCGCTACGCCCTCAAGCTGCTCAACCTGAACGCGGTCGGCAACCCACGCGCCTTCGAGCGTTTCCGGCGTGAGGGCAAGATCCTCGAGGCGCTCGACCACCCCGGCATCGTGCGCGTGCACGAGGTCTCGGCCGGTGCGGACCTGCCCTACATCGTCATGGACCTGGTGCCCGGCCAGTCCCTCACGGCGCGCCTGAACACGGCCAGGCGGGAGCTGCGCACCTCACGCGTCGACCGGACCCCGCCTACGGACCTGCTGGTGCTGCCGGGGAGCGCCGACACCGTGCGCGGCGCGGCCGACCTCATCGCCCGGCTCGCGCACGCGGTCGAGCACGCCCATGCCCAGGGGCTCTTGCACCGAGACCTCAAGCCGTCGAACGTCCTGCTGGACGAGAATGGGCAACCGGTGCTGATCGACTTCGGCCTCGCGGTCAGCGAGGAGAGCGCGACCTTGACGGAGAGCGGGGACTTGCTCGGCACGCCCCACTACATGGCGCCGGAGCAGGCCCGCGGCGAGCGCGCGGACGCGCGCACGGACGTGTACGGCCTCGGCGCGGTGCTCTACGAGCTGCTGACCCTGCACCCTCCCCACGCGGGGCGCGACCCGCTGGAGGTCTTGCAGAGCATCCGCACGCGACCCCACGTCCCCGTGCGCAAGCGCAATCCCGCCGTGCCCGCGAACCTGGCGCGGGTGGTCGACCGGGCTCTGGCCTGGAAGCCTGCGCGGCGCACCTGCGACGCGGCCAGCCTGGCGGCGGACCTCGAAGCGACGATCGGTGGCGGCCGGGTGCAAGCCCGCAGGCGCGGTCCGGTCGAGCGGGTCGAGGACCTGCTGCGCTTCCGTCCGCGCGCGGTGGCGCTGACGACGTTTGCTGGGCTCCTGGTGCTCGCGATCGCGGCACTGTTCTACGACCCGGCCGCGTCGGTCCTGGAGGACCACACGGAGGCGATCGACCAGGCCCATCGGCGCGCGCTCGTCGCCTGGTTCGACAGCCGCGAGGACGACCTCGCGGCAGAGGCCCTGTGGCTCGGCGACCACACACCCGACGATCCGCTGCTCGCGCTCTACGTGGCCGAAGCGAACGATCAGATCGCTGACCCGACCGGTGATGAGGCCATCGACGCGGTCCTCGAGGGCCTGCGCGCGGAGGCAGCCGAGCGCTTC
>JAQBVH010000058.1 GCA_027623615.1 Planctomycetota bacterium
GTTCGCTGCGCAGGCGCAGCGGCTGCCGAGCGTGTGAAGGTCGGCGCGCCGCCGGCGCTCCTGGAGGAGGCCGGACGGGGCGCGGGGTGCAGCACAGGCTGCGTGACGTGGCGCGGGGCGGGAGCAGGTTCGGACCGAACCGGGGACTTGCTCTTTCATGTCCCGCCCGTGGACGGCGTGGAGCCCGCCGCACCGGCGGGCTGGTCGCGCACCGAAGGGTTGCCCTGCCAGTTCGAGGCGACCGGCACGTGGGCTGTACCCGTGTCCCGGGCAGCCGCTACACCGAGCCCAGGATCACCCGGCAACCCGCTGCCGCGGGGTGCGGGGTCGCCGGTCAGCGCGGCGGCGCGCTCGTGGAAGCTGCGCTCGATCTGCCGCCAGTCGCGGCGCGGGAAGGCGACCCGCTTGATGTTGACCAGGTGCCGCGCGCTGATGTTGTCCGAGGTGATGTTCCCCGCCTGCGGACCGCAGCCGAGGCTGAACGAGGGGATCAGGTTCGTGCTGTAGCCGACCGCCCCCATCGAGCTCGGTCCGTTGGCCACGATGCGGCTGGCGGGCTTGTCGAGGAAGAACGCGTCGAGCACTGCCGAGTCGGTCGCGTGGACCGACATCGTGTGACCGAGCCCGCCGAAGTGCAGGATCGACTTCGAGACCGCGCAGCCCTCTTCCCAGCCGTCGACGAGGTGGACGGAGAGCAGCGGGCAGAGGATCTCGATCGACAGCTTGTGCTCGGGGCCGACGCCTTCCTGGAACGCGAGCAGCACGGTCGTCGAGCGCGGGATCGAGAAGCCCGCTGCCTCGGCGATCTTCCAGGGGTCGATGCCGACCAGGTCGGGGTTCATGTGCCCGTCCCGGTTGCAGTACCCCTCGAGCAGCTTGCGCTCGCCGTCGTTGCACAGGTGCGCGCCGCGACCCTGCAGGAGGCGCAGGAGCTTCGCGGCGATCGGCCGGTCGAGGACCAGGGCCTGCTCGGAGCAGCACAGCGTCGCGTTGTCGAAGCTCTGGCTCGTGACGATCGCCTCGGCCACCGACCCCAGATCCGCGGAGCGATCCACGTAGGCGGGCACGTTGCCGGGACCGACGCCGTAGGCCGGCTTGCCCGAGCTGTAGGCCGCGCGCACGAGACCTGCGCCCCCCGTCGAGAGGATGACCGCGATGTCCTTGTGCTTCATCAGCGCGCCGGTCGACTCGATCGTCGGGTTGCTGAGCACGGTGACCAGATCCGGCGGCGCGCCGGCGCGTTCGATCGCGCGGCGCATGACCTCGACCGTCTCGCCGATGCAGCGCTTCGAGCGCGGGTGGGGCGAGATCACGATCGCGTTGCGACCCTTGACCGAGACGAGCGCCTTGTACAGCGCGGTCGAGGTCGGGTTCGTGGTCGGCACGATGCCAGCCACCACCCCCACCGGGGTCGCGACTTCGTGGACGCCCGTGGCCTCGTCGCGGCGCAGGAACCCGACGGTCTTCTCGTCCTTGATCGAGTTCCAGACCCCCTCGGAACCGAACAGGTTCTTGAGGATCTTGTAGTGCACGCGCCCGATCCCGGTCTCCTCGACGGCGAGTCGAGCGAGGTCGTACGACGCACGTGCGCCCGCCTCTGCCATCGCCTGGCAGACGCGGTCGATCTCGGCCTGCGAGTAGTGCGCGACAGCCTTGGCGGCCGCCTTGCCGCGTGCCACCTGGTCGCGCACCTCCTGCAGGGCACGAAGGTCGGGGTCGAGACCCTTCACCGGAGCCTCGACCTACTTCTTCTTGCCGCCGCCCTCGGGGGCAGTCATCTCGGGCAAGACCTTGTAGAGCTGGTCGTGCGGGCGCGGGATCACGTGCACGCTGACGAGCTCTCCGACCCGACGGGCGGCGGCAGCGCCGGCGTCGGTGGCCGCCTTGACGGCGCCGACTTCCCCGCGGACGAAGAAGGTGACGTAGCCGGCGGTGACCCGTTCGGTGCCAGCGAGTTCGACCATGGCCGCCTTGACCATGGCGTCAGCGGCCTCGATGGCGCCGATCAGACCCCGGGTTTCGACCATGCCCAGTGCGAGGGGCTTCATGGGGAGCAAGCGATTGGGGAGCAGGGGATCGCGCGGACCACGGCGGCCCGGACGCGAGGGGGCGCAGTGTAGAGAGGGGGTCAGGAGACGGCAACGACGGAGGGGGTATTGGCTTCTGAACTGCGCATATTACCTATTTGAAGGATAGATACGAACCCGACCATCTTGCCGGAATGCAGTAACTGGAAAGATGGAGTCTATTTACATCCCACTTAGATCCCCTCGACGGCAAATTTGGCGTGGAAGACCTCGTCCAAGAACCTCTCCCCCGACTCAGGCGCCCGGACGGTCCGCTTCAAGCACAGGTCGAAGAGCAGCGGGTTCCACTGATAGACCTCGTTGAGCAGGGTGCGCTCGTCCTCCGACAGGAAGCCGCCCCTCTGCAGCGCGCGGGTCGAGTAGAGCAGGTTCACGCCCGGAAGCGGCCAGTCGCTCCCGTTGATCAAGCGCGCGTGCAGGTCCTGACGTCGCAGCAGCTCGGCCAGCACCAGCGGGAAGCGGTTGCGCTGGGTGACGGTCGAGATCTCGCCGTAGAGCAGGCCCTCCCACTCGGGCTCCTCGAGCAAGCGCACGAACAGGTCGAACGATGACGTGAGGGGTCGGCCGGGGTCGTCCAGGTCCTCGTCCTCCCCAAGCGACGCGCAGTGCGCCGCGATCACGCGCACCCCTGCGCGCAGCGGATGCCGCAGCAGCAGGGGGTTGCCGAGGCCCTGGTCTTCCGCTGCATCGACCGCCAACTCAGCGCCGGCGTGGACCAGCAGCGCGACCTCGAGACGCGCGCAGGCCTCGAAGAATGGCCCGCAACGCGGGCTGGCCATGTCGATGCCCTGGGCGCTCGGCAGCCACTTGAGCACGCGCACCCCGGCGGCATGGACTCGCTCGAGCTCCTCGATCGCGTCGCTCCGATACGGATGTATCGAGGCTGCCGCGAGGAACAGGTCCGGGTGAGCGTCGCGAATGCCGAGCACGTAGTCGTTCGGCACGTAGAACTCGCTGCGCTCCTCGATGCGCGCACCGTCCAGACCATAGCGGTAGTCGAAGGCGAGCAGCAGCGCGCGAGGCGGGCGGGGTTCGGCGCGTAGGAGCCCGGCGAGGTTGTCGACGAAGACGATGTCGGGATCCCCCCCCTCCATCCCCGCCGCCGAGCGGTAGGTCTGGAAGCGCAGCCAGTCACGCAAGTGTCGTGGCGAGCGCAGGCGCGGGTTGACCCAGCAGTCCGAGCCCTCGCCCGTGCCGGCCAGGTGGGCGTGATGGTCGATCAACAGCGCGGGGTCGAGGCCCGCGAGGCAGCGCTCCACGAGCGCCTGGGCCTCGGCCGACAGGCCCTCCTCGGGCGCGTGCACCGCGCGGTGGACCGAGTACCCGGCGATCCAGTCGATCAGCGCGCCACGCGCGAGGACGAGCACGACCACCAGGAGCGCGAGCCCAACTGCGCCGCGCCGGACCCACCGACGCCATTTGCGAGGCCGCTCCTCCATTCGCCGTACTGTACGGTACGGCGCCGAGGTCCATGGACGCCGCCCCCCGCAAGCTGACCCAGTTCGACGCGACGATGCTCGTGATGGGCGGCATCATCGGGGTCGGCATCTTCTTCAAGCCCCCCGACGTGGCCACCTGGGTGCCGGAGACTTGGGCTTACTTCACGATGTGGGGCCTCGGCGCCCTGGCCGCGCTGGCGGGCGCGATGACCTTCGCCGAGCTCGCGGGCACCTTCCCGAGGACCGGCGGCTGGTACGTCTACCTGCGCGAGGGCTTTGGAAGCATGGTCGCGTTCCTGTTCGCGTGGGTCGTGCTCCTGGTCGTATCGACCGGCGCCTGCGCCGGGGTCGCCGACTTCTTCGCCCTGCGCGTCGGAGACCTCACTGGGATCGACGTGGGAGCACAGGACGCACCGCCGCCATGGTCGCGGCGCTTGATCGCCGCCTCCGTGGTGCTCGTGATCACAGGTGTCGCGATGCGCGGCGTGAAGACCGGCGCGGTCTTCCAGAACCTGTGCATGCTGGCCAAGCTGCTCGCGATCGGCATCCTGGTCCTCGTAGGTCTGGCGTTCTTCCAGGACCCGCCACTGGACACGAAGCTCGACCCTGAGAAGCTCAAGTCCGGCAGCCTCGGTGTGCGCATGATCGGGGCGACGCTGCCCGTGCTCTTCACGTACGGCGGCTGGCAGCTCCTCAGCTACATCGCACCCCAGGTGGAGGATCCCCAGCGCACCCTACCGCGGGCGATCGTCGTCGGGGTCGCGGGCGTTGGTGTCGTCTACCTCCTCTTCAACGCGGCCTACGTGCGCGTGCTGGGGATGGGTGGCATCCTCTCGGGGAACGCGGCCTCGAAGCTCGCCGTGGCGACCTTGGGGGACGTCGGCGGGCAGTTCCTGACGGCCGCCATGGCCATCTCGGCCCTGGGCTTTCTGGTCGCCACCCTGATCGCAACGCCAGGGATCTACGTGGCCATGGCCCGCGAGGGGCTGTTCTTCGAGGCGGTCGGTCGCAGCCACGCTCGGACCGGCGCGCCGGTGGTCGCGCTCACGATCCAGGCAGGGATCACCCTCGGCTACATCCTGCTCCACTCGAGCCTCGAGAAGGACCTGGCCAACTCGGTCGTGTTCGCCGAGTGGATCTTCCACGGCCTGGTCGCAGCGGCGCTCCTCTGGGTGCGTGCGAAGCAAACCGGGCTCGAGCGACCCTTCCGGAGCCCGCTCTACCCCCTCTTCCCCACGATCTACCTGATCCTGGCCACCGCCGTCGTGGTCGGGAACCTGGCGACCAACGAGTGGAAGGTCATCCGCATCGGCCTGATCGTGCTGGCGGTCGGCGCGCTGGTGTACGCGCCCTGGCGTCGCGTCACCAGCCGCTAGTACTCGCGGAACGCGTCTCGATCGAGTCCCGCTTCGTGGTTCGCGCCTTGTCCGAGCGCGAGGCCGAGGGCCAGGAAGGTCGCGAGCAAGCTCGAGCCGCCGGTCGAGAACAGCGGCAGCGTCAGCCCGGTCATCGGCAAGAGCCCGATGTTCACCGACACGTTGATGATCAGGTGGGCGGCGAAGTAGAGCCCGACGCCGCCGACGACCAGTCGCGCGAAGCGGTCGCGAATGCCGGCCGCGGAGAAGAGCATCAGCACGACGAGGAGCGCGTACAGGGCCAGCACGCCCACGGCGCCGATGAAGCCGCCCTCCTCGGCCACGACCATGAAGATCGAGTCGCTCTCGCGTTCGGGCAAGAGGCCCGTTTCGTTCGCGACGCCGCGGCCGAGCCCCTGGCCGGTCAGGCCGCCGTTGCCCGCCGCGACGCGGGAGTGATAGACATGGAAGGCGCCGCCGGTGCGGCGCACGAGCAAGCCCTCGGGTTCGTAGGAGCCGACCCAGGTCTCGACCCGCTCCAGCTGGTAGTCACGCACCAGCTCTGCCTCGACCGCCAGCCAGGCGACGCCGAGGCCCGCGGCCACGAAACCTAGCAGCGCCCCCACGCGAGCGCCGGCCAGATAGAGGAGCCCGAGCGTCACCGGCACGAGGGTCATCGCGGTTCCAAGGTCCGGCTGCCCCGCGACCAGCGCCATGGGGACGACCACGACCAGCAGCGGCTTCAGCCAGTCCGCGGCCGACTCGAGGCGGTTCTCGGCCAGCACCCGCGCCAGCATCAAGATCACCCCCACCTTGGCCAGCTCGGAGGGCTGCAGGTCGAAGCGCGGGAGCTGGATCCAGCGCTGCGCGTTGTTGCGCTCCTCGCCGACGAAGTACACCGCCACGAGCAGGCCGATGCAGGCGAGGTAGATCCAGACCGCGTTGCTGCGCAGCCAGCTCGGGCGGACGAGCATGCCGATCACCAGGAGCGGCAAGGTGACCAACACCTTCTGGCGGTGGGCCTCGAAGGAGATCTCGCGCGAGACCTCGTTCGCCGTCGAGCTCGCGATGCCGCTCACGACGAGCAACCCCGTGCCCAGCAGCAGGAGTGCGATCACGAGCACGTGCCAGTCCACCTCGACCCAGCGCACGCTGCGCAGACCGAACACCTGCGACGGCGCGAAGGGGCTGTCGCGGCGACTCAACGCAGCACCTTGCGCTTGACCCAGTCGTCGACGACCGGGTTGGTCAGGATCTGGGCCGCCATGTGGGTCGCGATGTGGCTCGAGGTGTCGTGGCAGTAGATGACGATCACGACCTTGGGGTCCTCGGCCGGGAAGTAGCCGGCGAGCCAGGCGTGCTTGCGCTCGCCCTCCTCGGCCTCCCACTGGTCCAGCGGCGCGGTCGGGTCGACCGGGACCTTCTGCTTGGCCAGGTAGTCCGCACTGCCGGTCTTGCAGGCCAGGACGTAGCCGAGGTCCGCCTCCGACAGGCCCTTGTCCTTGGCCGTGCCGTCGCCGTTCGCGACCTGGAGCAGCGCCCGACGAACCGTTTCGAGGTGAGCGTCGGAGATCGGCAGCCTCACGGGATTCGGCGGCACCTGCTCGTCGGCGAGGTAACGCACGAGCGTGACCTCGGGCAGGAACCCCGTCGCGAGGCCCGCGTAGGCGCGCGCCATCTGCACCGGCGTTGCCTGCACCGCGGTCAGACCGTTCGCCAGCCGCTGGCGCGTCTTCGCTGTCTGCACGGTCGCGCCGTGGTAGATCTCGCCCGCCCAGCTGTTCTCGACCAGACCCAAGCGCCCGGGGTGGAAGTCGCGCCGCACGCCAGTCGGCAGGTCGAGGCCAAAGGTGCGCGCCAGGTCGATGTGGCCCTGCTGGTCGATCTGCTCACCGAGGGCGGCGAAGTAGGCGTTGCAGGACTTGCAGAGGGCGAAGTCGAGGGCCACGCCGTCCTGGCCGGTCTGCCCGCTGTGTCCCCACTGGCTCAGGCAGTGCACCTTGCCCGTGCGCGGCCCGGGCTTGTGGCTGGCGTACGAGGCCTCGTACCCGTCCTCCCAGCGCGTGCACTGGAACAGCGTGTTCTCGTTGATGATGCCCTGCTCCAGGGCCCACGCCGCGACGAGCGGCTTGATCACCGACCCCGGCGGCTGGAAGCGCGGCCTGCGCAGGGTGCGGTCGATCGCGACGCCGCGCTCGCCGTCCTGCCACTTGTGGCCCTGCTGGTCCGCCGTCCGCGGAGTCGAGGCCGCGACCAGGAGCTCCCCGTCCACGGTCATCAGCACCGCGGCGCCGACCGGGTATTCGTGCCACATCAGGTCGGGCTTGTCCTCGCTGGGCGGCGGCGGCGCGGGGTTCTCGAGGATCTCCTCGACGACGCGCTGCAGCTCGAGGTCGAGGGTCAGCGTCAGGTCGCCGCCGTGCACAGCCGGCACGTAGACCGGCTCGCGCCCCTCCTCGCGCTCGCGCAGGCCGAGGGTCTCGCGATAGCCGTTCGTACCCTTGAGCTCCGCGTCGAAGTAGCCCTCGAGCCCCGAACCACCCATGGCGACGCCCGGCGCGTAGAAGCCAGCGACGGCCTCCTGGATCCACTCCACGCTCTCGGAGTCGCGCTGCAGGCGGCGCTGCTCCTCGCGCACGCGCTGCTCGTCGGGGCGCTGCGCGAAGATGTCGACCAGGTACGGGGAACGCGTGCGACCGATCAGGAACTCGGCCACCAGCTTGGGATCGTCCGCGTCAGGATCGACGAGGGCGACCGGAACGCGGCGCGTCGAGCGCAGCACGAGGAAGCCCGCGTAGAGCTCGGGGTGGCGCGTCACCAGGTGCACGAGCCCGTAGCTCGGGCGCCGCGTGAAGCGCAGAGGCCGCGACTCGCGATCGCGAACGACGTAGGGCCGCGTCTCGAGGGCCTCCTTCACGAAGGACTCGCGCAGGGAGACGCTCTCGGGGTACTGGCTGAACAGGGTGTGCACGCGACGCTGCAGGCGCCGATCCCAGTCGAGCAGCACCGCCTCGACCGGGTCCTCGTGCTCCGACTGCCAGGTCGGGAGCTCGACCTGTTCCGCGACCTGGAGCAGCATCACGCGCGTGTGCTCCTCCCGGGTCCCGTGCCGGCGCTCGTACTTCGCAGGGACCGCCGGCAGGTCCTCGGGGCCGGGACACACCGCCTCGATCAAGGCGGTCGCGTCCATGCGCGCGCGCCCTTCTCGCAGGGCCGCGTCCTGGAAGGGCAGGGCGCCCGTGAAGAGCGACTCGGGAATCGTGGACGTGCGCTCGAAGCGCCGCGCGAAGTCGGCCAGCACGACCACGTCGTCGAGCTCCCACCAGGGCACGGGCGCCGGGCTGCCCTTCTGGGTGCGCTCGTCGGAGGCGAAGAGGCAGGCCAGGCTCGAGAGGATGCGGTCCACGGGCGGCGCCCAATCCGGCTCGACCTTGGCGCGGGCGATCGCATGGCCGGCCAGGGCGTCCTTGATCGCTGCGGGCCAGGCGTCGCCGCGGTCGCGGCACCACTCCGCCAGCCGATCCCGATCCCAGTACATCGCGCGGCGCAGCCACTCGAGGTCGATCTTGGTCAGGTTCGCGCCGTCGAGGCGCTGGGCGGCGAAGCCCGCGGCCTCGTGGAAGAGGTCGTCCGCAGCCGAAAACTCGACCTCGCGCCGCTTCTCCTCCAGCCCGATGAGCAGGCCCTCGAAGGGGCTGCGACCACGCGCCTGGCCCTCGCCGAGCAGCTCGTCCAGGTCGACCTCGTGGGCCAGCTCCGACAGGCGCAAGAGGCTGTCCTGCAAGCGTCGCTCGAGGGCGCTCTCCACGGCGCTCATCGGCACCTTGCGGGCGCGCGCGAGGAGCGACAGGTAGCTCTCGTTCCAGCGCGCCGTGCCCTTCGCTTCCCGCAGCGTATGCTCCTCCTGACGGCTCGGCGCGAGCAGGGCAAGCACGTACCAGTGCAGCTCGGCCGCGCGGGTTCCCCGCCGTACGGTCTTCGCGTTCCGGCGCCTGGCGCGGCCGGAGTCGCCGTTGACGGCGGGCACCGTGACGTCACCGTAGGTCAGCGCCTCCCCATCGCCGAAGGCATCGATCTCCGCCGGTGAGAGGTTCGCGAACGCGAGCGCGGTCGGCACCAGTTCGCGGTGCACCTCCTCGAGGCTGACCGAGTCGAGGTCGACCAGGGAGCGCATCTGGGCCACCTGCCCGAGCGGGTGTCCGCGCCGGAAGTCGCGCCAGACGAACTCGAGCTCGTAGACCTGCTCGTCGCGCACCCACACGCGGCCCTCGCGGTCGTAGATCGTGCCGCGCAGGTAGGGTTCGACGCGCCAGCTGCGCATGAGGTTGGCGGCCTCGCGCGCCCAGACGTCGTTCTCGAGGACCATCACGTCGTACAGACGCGCGACGACCACGCAGAGGGCGAAGCCGAACGCCACCAGGGGCAGACCGATGCGGCGCGCGCTCACCATCGACGGTCTCGCAGCGGCGCGAGGCCGGGCAGGTTGACGAACAGACCGAAGGCCACCAGACCCAGTCCGGCGGTGGTGATCGACGTCGCGATGGCAGGGCCGAACGCGACCGAGAGGGCCGTGCCCGCGTCCTCGCCCGTGCGCGCGGCGTGGACGAAGGCGAACCACAGGCCGAGGACCAGCGCGCCGCCACCGGCCAGGCTCGCGCGGAGCAGCGGCGTCCCGAGCTCCGCGACCCGGCGCGTGTACTGGCACAGCACGGACGCTGCCAGGAACCCCGCCAGCACCGCGGCCGGGCTCTGCACCGTGTAGGGCAGCCGGCCGAGGGCGACGAGCAGGGTGGCGAGGGGCACGTCCTTCTTGTGCAAGCCGCCGGCGCAGGCGACCAGCAGGAGGAAGGACAGGTCGGGGGTCCAGGGACCGAGCGGCGTCCCGGTCACGACCACCGCCTGCGCGGCGGACAACCAGCTCGCCCACACAGCGAGCATCAACCAGGCCAAGGGACGACCGCGACTCACCGCAGCTCCCCCTCCGGCAAGCGTACGGTCAGGCCACCCGCGTCGCCGACCGGGTCGGGCAGATGCACGGTGATCACGTGAGGTCCCGGCCCGGTCGGCAACTTTGCATCGCCGAGGAGCAACCCGCGGGGCACGAGGGACTCGCCCGAGCCGGTCCACAGGCGCGCCTCCACCCCAAGGAGCCCGTGAACCTCGGGATCCAGGGGAACGCGCGCCGGCCAGCGCAGGCGCACGCTGTCCCCCTGTCGACCTAAGCACGTGACCCGACCGAGGACGTGCACGCTCTCGCCGCCCGGCCCGCTGAGAATGGCCAACGCGGGCACGCCGAGGCCGGGGTCACCGAAGAGCGCCACGTCGGCGCTGGCGACGCCCGCGTGCAGGACGCGGCCCGCGAAGCGTGGTCCGCGCGCGAGGGCCGCGCCGGTCAGCACGTCGTCGAGGCGACCGGCGGCCATGGGGCGGCCG
>JAQBVH010000059.1 GCA_027623615.1 Planctomycetota bacterium
GCCGCGGGAGCGGTTGCTCGGGGCTGGAGTGCCGCGTCAGTCACTTCCCTCCGGACAGCCCTCCTCGACCCCGCGGGGAAGTGCGCTTCCATGGGACCGTCGGCAAGCGAGAGGAAGGTGACTGGCGCCGTATGCCAGCCACGACGAGCGCCATTCCACCAATCAAGAATGCCGCACGACCCCTGGGGTCGTGCGGCATTCTTCTTGGTCTGGAGCAGCAGTTGGTGCGCGACTCCTTACCGGGCTACTCGGCCCCGCCGCCTTCGGTTTCGCCGGCGTCCTCTTCGGCCCCCGCTTCGGGGGGCGGCTCGAGGGCGCTCATGTCGACCTTGAAGTTGGTGAGGAACCACTCGCTCTGGACGTTCATGGCCGCAGCCTCGAACGCATTGAGTGTCTCGGCCATGGCGTCCGAAGCGAGGCCGTTGATCACCATGCCCGCGAACTGGGGATTGGGACTGTTGATGCCCGCTTCGAAGTAGTCGCCCGCGCTCGCCTCCGCGAAGGGCTTGGGACGCTCGCCGACGAAGCGGGCCAGGAAGGCGCGCTCCTTGACCGTGATCGGCAAGTTGTTGGCGTCACGGAGGATCACGCCGTCCTCGTCCTTCTTGGTCTTCGTGCTGACCCGGGGCGCGGGAACCGCTCCTACTTCCAGGCCGTACCAGTCGCTGGCGCTCGGGAAGACGCGATCGGCTTCGTTCCAGTCTTCTTCCTTGTCAGCCGTGTGCTCGCGTTGTTCGAGCCAGTCTCGCTGGCTGACCGTGTATTCGAGGGCGGTCGCGGCGGCGAGGAAGCCTTCCTCGCTCGCAGTCGGGTTCCAACCCGCCGACTCGTCCTCTTCGGTGTCCGGGTCGTCCTCGGGCGCGGTGCCGAAGCTGGCGCGGATCTCCTCGAGCGCCTCGACGGCCAGCTGGGGAGTGCGCTGGGCGACCCAGTCCTCGGTGACCGCTGCGACGATCGTCGCGAACTCGGGCTGCGCCGGCTCGTTGCGCGACTTGTAGTTCAGCACCACGAGTGCGTTGTCCTCGATGATCACCGAGGAGTGCACGTCGCCGATACCGAACTTGCGTTGCAGGATCCCCTTGAGGTCGATGCCGCCGTACGGCAATGCCTCGATCTCGTCGAGGGTGACTCCCTCAGCCGTGGCCATCAGCAAGCCGAGGGCGCTGGCCTCGGCCGCCAGGTCCAGGACCGGAGGATCGTCGCCCTCTGGCACCGAGGCCGGGTCGGTCTTGCTCTTGAGGTCACTGATCCAGGCGCCGAGCGCGCGGTGCCGGTCCGCCTCCGCGGCGACCTGCTCCTGAACTTCGGCGAGGGTGAAGTAGGGCGACGGAGGCGGTTCCTGGATCTCCTCGTCGCCGTCCCCCTCGTCGGGGTCCTGCGCGCCCTCCTCGCCTGCCTCGTCGCCGGGCTCCTTGTTCTCGTCGTCGGGATCCTCGTCCTTGGGATCCTCGGGGGGGCGCTTGAAGCGCTTGGTCTGAGCGATGTTGAAGTAGGTGCTCTCGATCATCGCAGGATCGACGCCCTCACCAAGGGGGTAAGCCGCGAGCAGGGCCGTTGCGTCGAACGCCGTATCCTCCCCGAGGGGCACGTAGGCCACCTCGATGTCCCAGCTCAGCTTGGAGTAGTGCTTACGCTGCATCTGCGGAGGCTGCTCGAGATACCAAGCCTCGAGGTCCGCCGCCTCGGGAACCGCCGCGCGGGCCTTCGCCTCGAAGGGCGCGGTCTCGATCTCGATGTAGTCGAAGCGGTACTGCGGGTGCCGCTCTTCCCACAGGGCCACCACGTGGGCGGGGTCGACCGCGCCGGCGGAGAGTCCCATGCGGCCGCGCTCGGAGCCCGAGTTCCAGTCCCGCAAGACGCGCGCCTCCAGCAAGAGACTGGCCGAGGAGATCTCCCCCATCCCGAGTCTCATCAGGCTCTGCACCTTACGGACACGGTAGACGCGCTCGAGCAGACCTTCGAACGGCTGCACCTCCATGCGCATGCGGCCAGCCATCGCTCTGAGGTTCTCCCCGTTGCCGAAGACCCGGCGCAGCTCCGACGTGAACTCGTTCTTCGACAGGCCGATGCCCTGGGACTGCCCGAGCTCCTCGAGGACGAGGAACAGGACGACGTCCTCCTTCTCCAGGCCCCGGCCGCCGTGCCACGGGCCGTACATCCCGTTGCGGTGCAGCTGCCTGAGGCCGTCGCCCAGGCGACTGAAGTCCGCCGACTTGATGTCGTGCTGCGCACCCGTGAGGGGGTTAGACCAGGTGACCACCACGGGGTTGCGTTCGGCGCCGCCGAACAGACCGCCCATCGTGCTCTGGAAGTAGCCGCCCACGGTGAAGACGAGCAGCACGAACAGCATGAGCCCGAAGGTCAGGACGAACTGTTTTCGACTCCGACCCGCAGGGACGATGAACGCATCGTCGTTGTGCTCGGGCGCGGGCGTTTGGGTGGGTTCTATCGACATCGTGGCGTCGAGGCGTGCGCCGGGCGCGGGGCCTCCGGCGGGACCTTGGGGAGGGAAGGGAACGCGACAGGATACGAGCGGGCCAGGAACCGGCGCAACCGGCTCGGGGGCCGCCGTGGGGGTGAAATCCAATCGGACCGGCACTCCGCAGGGCCTGGACGGGGCCGGTCCGGCCGCTGTGTCAGGACCCCGTCGGGCGGGACGTGCACCCGTGGAGAACCCAGGCTCGATTCGCCGAGGGACCCACGGCCCGGCTCAGAGCTCGAAGAACGCCTTGATCCCGGACAGGATGCTCGTGACGGCCACGGACGAGAGGATCAGGCCCATGACTCGGCTGATCACGCTCGCGCCGCTCGACCCGAGCACGCGGTGGATCCCCGTTGCGCCCAGCATCATCAGGAGGTTGACCCCGAGCACCAGGAGCATGATCGCTGCCGTGGTCATCTGCTCGACCAGGCTGTAGCGGGTGTTCTCCGTGAGGAGGACGGCTGCCAGCATCGAGCCCGGGCCCGCGATCGAGGGAATCGCCAGGGGAAAGATCGCGGTGTCGGTGTGCCTCTTGGCGAGCCGCACCTCCTCCTCGGGCTTGCTCTCACCGAAGATCATCGACAAGGCGAAGAGGAGCATGACGAGCCCCCCGGCCACCTGGAACGCGGAGAGCGGGATGCTCATCGAAGTGAGCAGGAGCTCACCGACGACGAATCCCAGCAGAACCAGCGCCGAGACGAGGGTCGCGATGACGGCGATACGGCGCTGCCCGGGCGGGTCGAACTCCTTCGTGACCGCGAGGAACACGGGCACCGTTCCCACGGGGTCGATGACCGCGAAGAAGATCACGAAGGTCGAGAGGACATCGGTTGGAGGCTGGCTCATCGCGAACGCGGTCGCTCACTAGCCAGGTGGGCGGTCGCTGACAAGCGCGGCCGGCGGGCCAGGCGTCCCTACGGGCTTGCCTGCTCGGGCCCCGCTGGGCAACGATGTTCGAGGAAACGGTGCACGATTTGCCGCTCCAAGCGACCCTTCTCGCGGGCAGGTGCAGGCACCCGCACCAAGAAGCTGATCGTGTCCGCGTCCGGGAGACATACGACCACCCGAGGATCGGCGGACACGACCCCCAGACCGTGCTCCTTGGCGACCTTCTGCATCTGCCGGTTGGCAGGCTGCTGGTGGCGGTCGCAGACCTCCTTGGCGATCGCGAGCAAGGCCTTCTCGGCCGCGGCCCAATCCTCGTGCGCATTCAAGAACACGGAGAAGGTGTGCAGCACGTACTCGTCCGTGAAGGTCTCGTTGATCACCGGCTGTGAGAGCAAGAGGCTGTTCGGGAACACGACGGACCGCCCGGTGTGTTGGTGAGAGGGTCCGACCTCCAGGAGCGTGGTGGCGAGGGCGCCGTAGGAGATGACGTCCCCACTCAAGCCGTTGACCTCGATCCGGTCACCGACCGTGTACGAGTCCACGCTCGCCCGCAGCATCGTCCCACTCAGGCACATCAGGAGCTCCTTCGTCGCGATCACGAGGGCTGCCGCGATGGCCACCGCGGACAGGGCGAGGGAGCGCAGCTGCGGAGCCCAGATGATCACCAGGCCCAGGAGCAGGACCAGCGCCCCCGCTTGACCGATGCGCAGGTGCCAGCGCAGCCGATCGGCGTCGGCGAGCTGCTCCCGGTCGCGGATCATGCGCAAAAGGAGCGCACGCACGACGAAGATCGCCGCCACCAGCAGGACCGTGCCGATCCCCCTCTGCAGGATGTCGTTCTGTAGAAAGAGCTCCGGCATCGGAAGGAGGAGCAGGTGTCGGGGTGCGGAGGCCGCTGCGTTCTCGGCGTTGCGGCGGCCGAAGTGGGCGCTGGAGTCAGCCCCGAGCGAGCTCTGCGTCGCGGGGCAGCTCTTCCAGGGTGTGCAAGCCGAAGCGGTCGAGGAACTCGGGCGTTGTCCCGTACTGGAGCGGATGCCCGGGTACATCGGCCCGACCCGTGACCTTGACCAGGCCGCGATCGACCAGGGCGCGCAGCACCGGGCCTGCCTGGACCCCGCGAATCGCCTCGATCTCGGCCTTCGTGACCGGTTGGCGGTAGGCCACGATCGAGAGGGTCTCCAGCGCCGCCGCGGAGATGCGCTCGATGGCGGCCCCCCTGGCGAGGCGCCCCACCACCGTGCCGACGTCAGCTGAGGTCATCAGGGTGTACCCGCCGCGCAGACCGCGCACCTCGATCGGCAGGCTCGCGCCAGCGAGGCGGCTGCCGAGGGTCTCGAGGGCCACCTTGACCCGCGGACTCGGGGGACGCTCGAGCAGGGAGACCAGCCTGCCGATCGACAATGGCTCGGAAGAGGCGAACAGGAGCGCCGCAAGGCGCCGCAGCAGCTCGTCATCGTCCAGGTCCGCGCCGGGGCCGAGGCGGCCCTCGGCCTCGGACTCCTCGTCCTCGTCAGGCGTGGCTTGCGCGGCCTCGGGGGCCGGCTCCTCGCCCTCCTCTCCCGCAGGCACCTCGGCCGCTCCCTCCTCCCCGTGGGCGGCAGGGTCGTCCTGGGTGAGCTCGTCGGCGAGGGCGCGGGAGGTCTCGGTCATGGCCGCAGCATCCGGAATGCGGGCCGCGCCTTCAAGGGCAGATCGTGGGGCTTCCACGGCGACACCCCATGGGCGCCACGCGGGCACGGACACCGCGCCGGATGTCCCTCGGCGCAGCGACCCGGAGCGCCTCAGTCTGCGAGCGCGCGGCCCGTCAGCTCGCGGAAGGGGCTCATGTCGACCTCGTACTGGTCGAAGACCCAGTCCTTCCACTGCCAGTACTCGGGGTCCTGGATGATCTCGAGCGCCAGGCTGCGCTCGACCAGTGGACCGACGACGTCCCAGCCGCCGCTCAAGGGCGCGGGGCGCGCGTCTACGCGCACGAGCAGCCAGCGATCGCCCTCGAACACAGGACCGCCGACCGAGCCGACCGGGGTCGAGAAGGCCAGCCGCGCCATCGCCGAGGGGCCGCGCACGACGGGCGGCGCGTGGCCGCCGGTGGCCGCCCCGTCGTCGATGCTGTAGCGCTTGCACACCGCGTCGAAGTCCTCGCCGCCGTCGATCGCGGACTGGGCATCGCGGATCGCGTCCTCGGTGTCGGTCACGATCAGGCGCAGCTCGGCCCGCTCGCTCATGAGCATCCAGGCGCGCACGATCCGCGCGGCGTAGAGGTCGATCGCGGTCTGCTCGCGCAGGACGGAGATGTAGCGCCCCGGCTCCAGACCGAGGCGCTGCTCCAGAAACTCGTCGATCGACTCCCCGCCGCCGGTCTGGCGGATCTGTCCGCGCAGGCGGTCGGTGGCAGCGGTCAGCTCCTCGTCGAGGGCGCTCTGGGGCAGCTCGACCCCGAGGCGAGCAGCCTCGAGCATCACGACCTCGGACAGCACCAGCTCCTCGAGGTAGCCGCGCACCGAGCGGCTCTCACGATGCACCCAAGCGCCGAGCAGCTTCTCGACCGGAATCACCTGTCCGCCGACCCGCGCGATGATCGGCACGCTGTCGGCCGTGCCGGCGGGCAACGGATCGACGGCGGCGGGGTCGGCTCCCGCCTCCGCGGCTTCCGTCTTCACGGGTCCCCGAGCGCTGACCCGGGGCTCGGTCGGCTTGACCCCGGCTTCGGACGGCGCCGCGTGGTGAACGGGACGGTTCTGGGTCGTGCCGCAGCCGACCGCGAGCAGGCTGGCCGCGAGGAGTAGGCGCATGGGGGACTAGCGGTAGTAGACGCGGCGCTGGATACCGACGCCCTTGCAGGTTGAACAGGTCACGAGCTGGATGCCCCCACTCGGCTTCTGCTGCTGACCGCCGCCGCCGCGGCCGCCGCCCTGGCTCGGGGTCGAGATGGTGGCCGAGGCGCTGATCACCTCGCGCGCGCCCTTGCCGGCGCAGCTGGGGCAGTTGGGCAGGTGCGGGTGTCCGCGCAGCTCGTAGTCGCCAGAGAACTCCACGTAGTAGGCGCGGATCCACTGGGCGCGGTCGTCGACCGACATCTCGGCCCAGAAGGCCTGCTGGTCGTCGGCCTCGTCCTCGCTCGAGCGCCGCTGCCGCGCGCGGGCCTGGTTCTGAAGGAACTTCTCGATGCGCTTCTCGAGATCCTGGCGCTCCGCGTCGCGCTCGTTCGGCGCCGCGGCCTTGGCCGACTTGTCCTCGGTGCCCGCGGAGGCGCGCTCCGCCCCGAGCAGCCAGGTGCCCTGGCCGTAGGTCGCGTTCTGGAAGCGCACCTTCTTGCGGTCGACCCAGTAGGCGACGATGTCGTCCGACTCGATCGCCTCGGAGATCTTGTCGTGAATGTCCGCGGTCACCGCCGCGAGGATTTCCTCACCCATCTGGGCGCCCGCGTACTCCTGCGCCGCCTCGTAGGCCTCCAGCTTCTTCGCCGCGGTGCGGGCGATACGCCGGGTGTGGTCGTTCCAACGCCGACGCACCAGGTCACGCAGGGCTTCATCACGCGCGACGAGGACGCGGTCACGCATCTCGAGGGCGTCGCGCTGCAGCGGGCTGTCCGGGAAGGTGTCCCCGAAGGCCTCGGCCGCGAGCAGGGCGTCGTCGTACTTCTTCTGGCGGCGCAGGATGTCGATCTCGCGCAGGTAGTCGATCTGGGCCTGCTGCTCGGCCTTGAGCTGGGCGCGACCGAGGGCCAGCTCGACCGCGGAGTGATCCGTGTCCGGCTCGAGGTCGAGCACCGCCTGGTAGTGCACGAGCGCGTGCTCGAAGTCGAGGATCTGCTCGCACAGCTGCGCCAGCTCGAGCTGGTCGTCCGCGTCGTCCTCCGCCGTGGTGGCGGCGTGCATCGCGTAGAGCTCCTCGCGGCTGTACACGTCGAGCGCAGGCAAGCGCCCGGCCTTCATCGTGTTCTGCACGCGGATCTTGGGCACCATCTGCAGGCTGCCGCCGTGCTTGAGGACGAAGTGGTCCCCCTCGCGCGACAGGATCACGCCGGTGTACTCCTTGCCGTCGACCAGAATGATCGTCTCCACGTCGACCATGAGCTCCTCGGTCTCGACGTCGATGTAGCCGTAGCGCTCGCGGAGCTGAGTCTCCTGGCTCGGGTCGAGCAGCGCCCACTCGAGGGCGACCGACCCGCCGTGGGCCAGGAGGCTGAAGCGCAGACCGTCCTGGTCGTGCTCGCTGACGGCACCCCAGTGGATCGTGCCGTCCCGCAGGCGCAGCATGATGACGGCCGACTCCTCGGGCAGGCTCACGCTCCCGACGAGGGCGCCACCCTCCCCATCGAGAGGATCCTGCTCGACAGGGGCTTGGCTGAGGAACGCGGGCGCGGAGACCAGTGTCGCGATGGCGAACAGCTTCATGGTTCAGTCCGTGTGGTCAGTTGGAGTCGGTCGGTCGCGCTGGGCTCGACAGGAAGCGGCGGCGCATGCGCTCCCCGAAGGGGACCTCACGCAGCAGCAGGGTCTGGAAGGTCTTCGAGCGACGCAGGCCCTCGGACTCCCATTGAACCTCGACCTCGACGACGTATTCGTCGAAGTTGTCGGGATTGGGACGGGTCTTGGCGGAATACACGACGCCGGCCGTTCCGGGGACAGGTCGATTCTGGAGGAGCTCCGGAGGCTCGCCCACCGTACCGTCCGCCTCGAGGGGGAACAGGGACTCCTCGAGGTCGACGATCACGGCCTCGATCACGGTCGAGGCCTTGGTCCGCAGGGCCGCGCTGCGCGTGAGGGCCGCCCCGAAGGTGAGCAGGGACAGGAGCACGCTCATGCCCATCATCAGGATGCCCATCGAGAGCACGACCTCGATCAGGGTGAAGCCGCCGCGATCCTTGCGCAGCCCTTGCAGGGAAGTGGCCTTCACCGGCGCCCCCCCAGGTTCCAGTCGTCCCGATAGGTGGGGATCGGGACCTCGATCTGGAGCAGCTCTCCCCAGTGGACCATGGCGCCGACCTCGTGCATCACGGCTTCCGTGCCACGACAGGCGCGACGCACCGAGGCCCGGTCGTCACGCACGCGGGTGAGCTGCATCCACTCGCCACCGATCAGCAGGTAGCTGCCCACGGTCTGGGGCAGGTTGCTCCCCTCCTCGACCAGGATCTGGGAGGTCGCCTTATCGATCGACTGGAGCAAGCGTGTGCGCTTGCGGCGGTCGCGCGAGGTCTCGAACTCGAGCTCGATGTGGACGCGACGCGGCAAGAGGGCGTCGAGCTCCTCGACCGGCATGCCCGCGCCCGGCTCGTTCCAGAAGTGCTGCTCGGGGTCGGGGCGCTTGAAGTTCCACGCGTCCCAGGAGGCGCAGGTGTCGGAGAGATCGGGACCGAGGTTCCACCCGTCCCTGACGATCGAGGTCTGGGTCGCGAACTGCAGGCCGCACCAGAGGACGCCGCCGGTCACCTCGCGCATCGAGCCGTCGCGGGGCTGGCCGCCAGCGCTGAAGTAGTTCTGCTCGAAGAAGGCCGGCAGCACGCCGGGCTGGAAGATCTCCTCGCCGCGCAGGAGCACGCCCTCGGCCCGGTCATCGGGGCCCTTGCCAGCCGGCACGATCGCGTACGACACGGCCATCAAGCCGCTGGTCGCAGGCGGCTCGGGCTCCTCCCCGTCCGGCACCGGCGGCAGGAGGTCCTCGATCGGCACACCCAGCGCCTTGGCCTCGGCCATCAGGGCCGGGTCCATGCGGGCGGACGCGAGCCGCGCCAGGTCGGCGCGCGAGGCCTGGCGCACCATGCGTACGCGCGGCCAGAAGCGATCGATCACCCCGTCCTGGTCTACATCGAACGGGAACCAATCGACCCAGAGGTCGCCCTGGTTGCCGGGGTGCAGCGCGCGCAGGTCGGTCGCCATCAGCTCGGCTGTGGCCGTCGCCTGCTCGACCACGTTGCGCTTCGACTCGCCCTTGGCCCACATGTCGAGGGTCACGTCGAGCAGACGGATGACCGCGGTCATCACGATCGCCGACAAGCCCGCCGCGAGGACGAGCTCGACCAGGGTCATGCCCCGCTGACGCGCCGCGCGGGTTCTCATCGGTCGACGCTCCTCAGCACGAGGCCGGGGGCCTGGTAGCCGACCCCGAGGCGTCGCAGCCGCGGGGACTCGCGCCAGCCGTGGGACTGACCGCCGAGCGGGTCGAAGGCGCCCGAGTCGTAGCGCACGAACACGCGCCACTGGGCCAGGTTGGACATCCCGCCGATCGGAACCATCTCGTCGTCCTCACGACCCTGGGTCATGAGGTAGAGCCCGTCCGTCCTGTCCGGGTTCTCGTCCCAGGGAATGTCCGGGTCCGTGCGCATCAGCACCTGCACGCGGGCCTGGCCGTGGGAGGCCTCCTCCGCGTCCCAGAACGTCTCGGTCCACCACGCGCCGGGCTGCTCGAGCTCGAAGCCGAGATAGCTCAGCTCGGGCACGTCCGCCTCGTCGGCCCACAGGTCCCAGTAGCGGAAGGGGAACAGGAACACCGGCTCGCCCGTCCCGTGCGACGTCGGCGCAGTCCCGAAGCGGCCGCGGAAGAGGCCGTCGCCCCGCTCGTCCCCGAGCCCGGGCGTGTTCGAAGAGCGCGGCATGTCGAGGGAGTTGCCGAGCTTGCGTGTGTAGTGGATCAGCTCCTCGCCGATCAGCACCAGGCCCCGGCTCGGGAAGTCGCTGGCGTCCTCGATGTTGATCGTCGCATCCCCGGCGCCGACGCCTCCGACCAGGGTGCTGACGACCATGTGCTCCAGGAACACGACCGGCTCGGTGACCTGGTGCGGCTGGGCTGCCGTGCCGAGCACGCCGCGACCGTTCGTGGCGATCGTCAGCTCACCCACCGAGGGGCTGCGTTCGTCGTAG
>JAQBVH010000060.1 GCA_027623615.1 Planctomycetota bacterium
GACGTGGCCACGGCGAACATCGCCGCCGCCCTCGACGCGGGCTGCCACGTGGTCGTGGGCACCTCCGGGCTGACCGGGCAGCAGTACGACCAGATCGACGCCCACGCTCGTCGGGTCGGACGCGGCGTCCTGGCTTGCGGCAACTTCGCCTTGAGCGCGGTGCTGATGATGAAGTTCAGCGAGCTCGCGACGCGCTGGTTCCCGCGCTGCGAGGTGATCGACTACGCCGGCGGCGGCAAGATCGACGCACCGAGCGGGACCGCGCGCGAGCTGGCGCATCGAGTCGGTCGCGCCGGGGCGTCCGCGCCAGAGGTCGCCCTCGACGAGGTCCAGGGTGAGCGCGACGCCCGCGGCGCGCATCTGGACGGTGTGCAGGTGCACTCCGTACGCCTCCCCAGCTTCGTGCTCGCGGTCGAGTCGATCTTCGGCGCGACCGACGAACGCCTCACGATCCGCCACGACGCGGGGTCGAGCGCCGAACCCTACGTCGGCGGGGCGCTGCTGGCGATCCAGCGGGTGGGTGGCCTGATCGGGCTCGCGCGGGGCCTCGACCAGGTCCTCGACATGTGAAACGCGCAGGGCCCAGCGATGCCGGCACCGACCCTAGCAGGTGCACCTCGGGCTGCTACGGAAGGATCTGCAGCGGGACCGCGCTCGTCGCGAAGTCATAGGGATCGACGAGGACCACCGCATGGTGCAGGGTCGTGCCGATCAAGGGGGCGAAGGCGCCCGGCGGCAGGACCACTTGCAGGTCAATGCGTCCTGAGAGGGGCACGACCCCGCTGCCGTTCGGGAAGAGCGGGCCGCCCGAGCTCTCGAGCACGATGCGCGTGTAGCGATCGAAGTTCAGGGGCACGACGACGCTGCCCAGGCTGAACCCGGGAGAGTCCCCGCTCATGCTGCCCAGGAGCTGATAGCGGCGCCCGGCATCAGAGGTGGTCAGGGCCAGGGTCAGGGTCTGTGTGCCGCCGGCGCTGGCGGAGAGCGCCCAGGTGTCGGCGCTCAGGCTGCCACGCTTCGTGACGGCGACCAACCAGTCCTCGCCTGGCGAGTGCGGCGGCGGGCCGAGGGGGACGGTGCCGCCTCCGACCAGGTTCTTGGCCTGCCCGATCCACTCGCCCTCGCGCGGGTCGAACCAGAAGAGCTGGAAAGGTCCGCTTGCTCCGGTCAGATCGAGGGTCGGTGCGCCACCGGCGTCCGGGAGGTAGACCAGGTAGACCTCGCCGGGCTTCTCGAAGCACTGGGCACCCCCGTAGGAGGAGTCCCCTCCGGAAACGAGCGCGTCCTTCGGGGACATCTCATGGAAGGGGAAGGAGCGCAGGAAGGCCAGGGCGTGTGCCGAGTCCTCCCACATCTCTTCCCGGGTGCGGAAGTCCTCGAGAGACAGGTCGCCGCCCAGGGGCAGGTCGTGCCAACCCGCATACCACTGCAGGTGGCCGCCGGAGAGCAGCACGTCGTAGAGCACCCGCTTACGCAGATCGTCGTGGTTCTGGTCGGTCAGGCCCTCTTGCCAGGGCGAGTGCTCGACCGCCGCCACGACCCACGGCTGGCCGGCCACGGCCGACTGCTTGCGCCACTGCTCCACGTGGGTGTCGACCCAGTCGGGTGCGAACTGCAGCGCGGTCTGCTCGAAGCGCTCCTCCCCGAGCACCTCGTCGTAGTCGTCGAAGTCGAACAGGTGGTTGTGGAAGGTGACCGGGTGCTGATAGGGGTCGAGGTCTCGGATCCAATCCGCCTTGGCCCGCAGCGCGGACACGCTGAAGTCGTTCTCCTCCGAGAGGTCCCAGACGAGCGCTGGGCTGTCCGCGAAGCGCGCAATCAGCTCCCGTAGGAAGAGCTTGCGCTCCACGCCGAAGGCGCCGCCATCGAGCCACTCCTCGTTGTCCGTCTCGGTCTCGCCGAGGGTCAGGTGGATCAGGATCCCACGCTGCGCCGCATGCTCGAAGACCTGGTGCCACTGACGGAGGCGGCCCGTGTCGTAGTGGGTCCGGTCGAAGCCGGTCGGCGCCAGGCCCAGGAAGGGGTGCACGTCCTGTCCGTCACCGCCGAGGTTCATCGGCATGGCGAAGATGGAGTTCAGGCCCACGTCCGACAGGTAGTTCAGGGCGCCGATCAGGCCCTTGGAGTCCACGCGGTGGTCCTGGGAGAGGAAGAGGGGATCGCCCCCCCGCCAGTCTGCGACGTGCGGCGCGAAGCTGTGCAGCACGCCCTCGGAGGCGGGCATCTTGGCCACGCCGTCGAAGCCGCGGAAGGCGAGCAAATTCTCCGGGCTGTTGACGCCGACTTCGAGGAAGTAGGGCCCGTGGTCGAACTTCATGTAGTGGTCGTCCACGTAGCGCAGGGTTCCGTAGCGCAGGAACCCCGGCGCCGTCGGGTCGATCGGCGCGACCTCGAGCACGGTCACGACGCCCTCGAGCAGGCCGGGGGTCCCGGACTGCTGCGGAAGGATCGCGATGTCGTTGCCCGCGCGGAACTTCGCCCGCGCGACCCACGTGCCTTCGTAGGGCGGTCGGAAGCGGGCCGCCCAGCGGGTGCCCCACTCGCCGCCCTCGCCGTCGGCGTCGAAGAAGCCGGGCACCTCGATCGTGGTGCCATCCGGGCCGGTGAAGCCGACGCTCAGGCGGTAGTCCAGGAACGGGTTGGGGTTGTTGTCGGTCTCCGAGGCCCAGGGCCCGGAGAACTGCAGCTCCACCAGCTGCCCGACGCGGCGCACACCCGCGACGTGCACGGAGCCGTCCCCATCGACGCCCGCGGTCGGGTCGGGGCGATGCGCCAGCAGCGCGGCGCCGTCGATCCCGCCCGAGGAGATGCGCAGTCCGGCGATGGTCACGCCAACCGGCAGGGGGCCGCCGTCGGCGCGCTTGAGCTGGTCGGCCGCGAAGGCCACGCCGAACACCTCTTGCCCAGCGTTGGAGCCAGTCTGCACGGAGTAGCCCGTGCCGGTCCAGCCGGAGATGGTGGCCGGCTGGCCCAGGCTGCCGTCGATGAACCGCGGTTGCACGGTGATCGAGTTGTTGCCCCCGACCTCGAACAGGAAGAAGTCGTAGCCGTCGCCCTGATCGGTCCAGACCCCCAGGTCCATGTCCCACTCGGGTGCGACGTTGTTGCGGGCGAAGTAGGTGGCCAGGTCCCGATCGTCGGCGGCGCCGATGTCGAAGTTCACCGCCTTGAACTGAACCGCTCCGTCAGAGACCCCGGCCGCCAGCTGCGGCGCGTTCAAGGTCGTGTTGCCGGCGACAACCCGCGCGATCCGCGAGCCGCGCAGGACGACCTGGACTCCGTCGGCCTGGCAGGGCGCGGCCGAGAGGAGAGAAAATACGAGGACGGCGAGCGCGGACCAGAGTTCCGTGCGCATGAGCTTGATTGCCCCGGCGTGTGCGGCGCCTGGGCGTAGGGGGAAGGAGGTCGGGGCTGAAGGAGTGTTGACGGCCCCCCGTCTCAGATCAAGCCGTCCCCCGGGGAGGAAGCTTTCTGGACACCATTGCCCAGGGCACACTAGGGCCATGGTTCCCAAGGACGGGGCAGAGGACGGTCAGTTCAAGAGCTTCAAGGACCTCCTGCGCTCGAAGGGCGGACAGCCCGAGCCCGAGCGGGAGGCCAAGGATCGCGGCTGGGTCGTCGAGAGCGACGACGGGGAGCCGGTCTACGACGACGACGACCTCGACAATCTGCCGGACCCCGACGCGGGCATCCGCGCGCGCATCGGCCGACGGCCCGCCGCCGAAGGACCGATGCCCGAGGGCCCGCCGTGCTACCGCGACGCGGAGTCGGACGAGCTGGAGCTCTTGCGCTCGTTCCGCTTGCGGACGGTCTTCCCAAAGGACGTCCTCGACGAGGTCGCGGCTCTGCCCGACAACCCGGACGTGAAGGACCTGACGGGTCGCTGGGACCTGCGCGACCAGTGCATCTTCACGATCGACGGACCGGACGCGCGGGACTTCGACGACGCGATCTCGATTCGTGACCTCGAGGACGGAGCAGTCGAGCTCGGTGTGCACATCGCGGACGTGGCCCACTACGTGCGGCCGGGCACGATGCTCGACGAGGAAGCGCTCGCCCGTGGCACCTCGGTCTACCTGCCCGACCAGGTGCTGCCGATGCTGCCCGAGGAGCTCTCGAACGGGCTGTGCTCCCTGGTCGAGGGCCGGCCGCGCTTCGCGTACACCGTTTTGATGATCTTCGATCAGGCCGGCGAACGAACGGGGGCCCGGGTCGGCAAGAGCGTCATCCAGAGCGTCAAGCGCAACACCTATCAGGCCGTCCAGGAGTTGCTCGACGGAGCAGACAGTGAGGCGGCGCGGGGCATCGAGTTCTTGCGCGCGGACCTCGAGCGCTTCGCCAAGTGGACCCGGCGCCAGCAGGCGATCCGGGACGCGAAGGGATCCCTACGCATCCAGTCGACCGAGAAGAAGTTCCTGTTCGACGACAAGGGGGAGGTGCAGGAGATCGTGAACGCCGCGCGCTACTTCTCCCAGACCCTGATCGAGGAGACCGCGCTCGCCGCGAACCAGGCGGTGGGGGACCTGTTCCGCAAGCGCGGGTTGCCGACGCTCTACCGCGTGCATCCCGAGAAGGACCCCGACGAGATCGCGGCGGTCGCGGCCAACCTCCTCAAGCACGGCATCCGTGTTCCGACCAAGGACCGCCTGACCGGACGCGACATCGGCCGCATGATCCGCGAGGCGCGGCGCAAGCCGAACGCCGAGGCCTTGATCGGACGCATCATGGGCCTGGTCGAGCGGGCCGTGTACGAGGTCAAGGACCACGAGGACGTGGCCAAGCACTTCGGCCTGGCGCGCGAGGCGTACCTGCACTTCACCTCGCCCATTCGCCGCTACCCCGACCTGATCGTCCACCGTTGGTTGTGGGCGATCGAGGGCGATGACGCGAAGGCCGCCGAGGACGAGCTGCGCTCGGAGGCGCTGGTCGCCGACCTGAACGATATGGCCGCGCACTGTTCGATCCAGGCGGAGGTCGCCGAGATGACGGAGATGGCGGTCAAGGACCTGAAGGTCTGCCAGTACATGGAGCCCCACATCGGTGAGAAGCTCAACGCCAAGGTGCGGCGCGTCTCCCGCGGGGGGATGGAGGTCGAGCTGGTCGACTTCAACGTGACCGGCTTCCTGCCCGCGCGCGCGATCGGAGATCGACCGCAGGTGGAGGGGTCGACCCTCACGATCCGGGTCGGGCGCAAGAGCCTGTCCTTCTCCGAGGGGTACGCGATCGCCGTGCGCGTGAAGGACGTGGACTTCCTCAAGCTGAACGTGCTGCTCGAGCTCGCGTAGCCGTCCCCGTGGGGCCCGCGAGCCTGCCTCGCCGGGCTGCAGGCAGGCCACGCCGGCCGGCCCCAGGAGCGGGACCGCGCAGGCTCCTCACCGGCCCGGGCTTGGTTTCCGTACCCGCAATGCCCCACACTCTGCCGGCCCATGCACACGCCCTTCTTCCTCGTCGCGGGGGCCTTCCTGGCCGGCTCGCTCGCCCTTGCCCTGTGGGCCTGGCCCTTCTGGATCCTGTTCGGCGTGGTGCTGGCCCTCACCCTCCTGGGCGTCGCCGACATCACGCAGCGTCGTCACGCGGTGCTGCGCAACTTCCCGGTCATCGGGCACTTCCGCTACCTGCTCGAGAAGATCCGGCCGGAGATCAGCCAGTACTTCATCGAGTCGGACCTCGACGGCCGGCCCTTCCACCGGGAGGCGCGCTCGGTCGTCTATCAGCGTGCGAAGGGTGACCTGGACACGGTGCCCTTCGGCACCCAGCGGGACGTCTACGAGGTCGGCTACGAGTGGATCGACCACTCGCTCCTGGCCCATCACCCCACCGGTGCGTCACCGCGCGTGCGCATCGGCGGGTCCTCGAGCTGCACGCAACCCTACGACGCGTCCCTCCTCTGCGTCTCCGCGATGAGCTTCGGCGCCCTCAGCCGGCAAGCGGTCGAGGCCTTGAGTCGCGGGGCCGCCAAGGGGGGCTTCTCGCTGAACACGGGCGAGGGCGGCATCAGCCCCTATCACCTTGCCGGTGGCTGCGACCTGGTCTGGCAGATCGGCACGGGGTACTTCGGATGCCGCGCCGCGGACGGCAACTTCGAGCTCGAGAGCTTCCGCCGCAACGCCGGTCGGCCCGAGGTCAAGATGATCGAGGTCAAGCTCAGCCAGGGTGCCAAGCCCGGGCACGGGGGCATCCTGCCCGCGGCCAAGGTCACCAAGGAGATCTCGGCGATCCGCGGCGTACCGATGGGCGTGGACGTGCTCTCGCCGCCGGCGCACACGGCCTTCACGACGCCCACCGAACTGCTCGAGTTCCTCGAGCTCCTGCGGCGCGAGTCCGGCGGCAAGCCGGTCGGGATCAAGCTCTGTGTCGGACAGCCCTGGGAGTTCATGGCCCTGTGCAAGGCGATGCGCCGCTCGGGTCTAGCGCCGGACTTCATCGCGGTTGACGGCGGTGAGGGCGGGACGGGCGCCGCGCCGATCGAGTTCTCGAACCGCGTGGGCTCCCCGCTCTTCGAGGGATTGATGCTCGTGCACAACAGCCTGGTCGGCTTCGACCTGCGCGACCGCATCAAGCTGATCGCGGCGGGCAAGATCACGACCGGGTTCGACATGGCGCGCGTGCTGGCCCCTCGGCGCGGACCTGTGCGGCTCGGCGCGCGGGATGATGCTGGCCCTGGGTTGCATCCAGGCCCGGCGCTGCAACTCGAACCACTGCCCGGTCGGAGTCGCGACCCAGGATCCGCGGCTCGCGGGCGGACTGGACGTGCGCGACAAATCGTCGCGGGTGGCCCTCTTCCACCACGAGACGGTCACGGCGTTCCGGGAGATGATCGCAGCGGCGGGATTGGACGACCCCGAGGAGCTGGGTCCGCAGCACGTCAACCGGCGGGTTTCGCCCAGCGTGGTGTCCTCGTACCTCGACCTCTACCCCTGGCTCGAGCGCGGGGCGCTGCTCTCAGAGCCGGTGCCGCCCGCCTACGAGGAGGCGTGGCGACGGGCCGGCGCCGACTCGTTCCGCCCCCTCGTATGACCCCTGGGGTGTGGCCCGGCCCGCCCGCCTGACCTATCCTGCTGCGGTCATGCGTATCCAAGCCGCCTTCTTCTCGTGCGCTTCGCTGCTCCTGCTCCCCGCCTGCGACGGGGCCCTCGGGGGGAACATCCACGACGAGCCGACCGAGTTCAACGCCGCCTCCCTCGAGGAGGAGGCCCCCCAGCGCGCCGTGCGCGGCGAGCGCCCGGAGCCGGTGGGGGCGCCTGACGATCCGGCGGACGACCCGAGCGCCGGGACCGAGTCGACCGAGCCCGAGGATGCGGGGACGGAGGTGACGACCCCGGACCCGCCGCCGAGGACGCCCTCGGGTGGCAGCGGCCGTCCCCCTCGAGGTGGCGGCAAGGGCAACCACTCCGGCGCCGTCGTGAACACCGACCCTGGCACAGCTGCCGCCGGCACGGTCGGCAACATCGTCGGGACGGTGCTCTTCGAAGGCACCCCGCCCACGCGCAAGCCTCTCGATCTGATCGAGGGCAGCCAGGGCTGCAAGCACCATCAGGAGACCCCGCTCTCCGAAGACGTGGTGGTCAACGACGGCAAGCTGGCCAACGTCTTCGTGTATCTGAAGTCGATTCCTGCGGGCGTGACGATCCCGCCGCCGCCGACCGAACCCTTCGTGCTCAACCAGGTGGGCTGCATGTACGTGCCCCACGTGGCTGGGATCCAGGCGGGGCGGCCGCTCCAGGCTGGTAACGACGATGACACGGCGCACAACGTGCGCTGCGGCGGCATCAAGTACGTCGGGGCCAACTTGACGATCGGCGCGGGGTCGGCTCCGCTGGCGCTTCCGACGCCGGGGGACGAGGAGGTCGCGATCAACTTCAACTGCGACATCCACCCCTGGATGAACGCGAAGGTCTGCGTGGTCGAACACCCCTGGTTCTGCGTGAGCGCCGAGGACGGCACGTTCACGATCGGCGACGTGCCGCCAGGCACCTACAAAATCGAGGCCTGGCAAGAGAAGTACGGCAAGGCCCGCTGCAGCGGCGAGGTCGTCGTTGGCAACGGCGGTAGCGTGACCGTCGACTTCACCTACAAGCCGTGAGAGCGCTGACCCTGACTCTCCTCTGCCTGGCGGCCATGTGCCTGGCAGCCTGCAGCGAGAAACCCGCGGGTGGCAAGGCCGGCAGCAAGCGGCCGGCCTCGGGTTCGATCACGCTCGGTACCGTCAGCGCGCCCGAGGGCGTGGACGAGGCGGACCCGGGCGTGGTCCGCGGTCGGGTCGTGTTCGAGGGCAAGGCGCCCGAGATGCTGCCCCTGGGCGAGATCAAGAAGGAGTGCATCGAGGCCGGGCACGCCCGGCCCATCGATGATCGCGTGGTCATCACGGACGGTGCGCTGGCGGGCGTGGTGCTGACAATCCAGCGCGCACCCGAGGCCCCCGCGCTGACCGAGACCCCAGTCGCCCACGTCGACCAGTCCTCGTGTGTGTTCGTGCCACGCATCAGCGTCGTGCGCGCCGGGACCGAGGTGCGCTTCACCAACAGTGACTCTCTTGCTCACAACGTGAGCCTCAAGTCGTCACTCAACGCGCCGGTCAATCAGACCATCGGCTCGGATGGAGCTCCCATGCTCGTGCGCCTCGACGAGGCCGAGATCATTCAAGTCAAGTGCGACATCCACCCCTGGATGGTCGCCTGGGTCACCGTCGTGGACCACCCCTGGTACGCGATGAGCGGAGCCGACGGAAGCTTCGAACTACCGCCGCTGCCTCCCGGCACCTACGGGGTGTCCGCGTGGCACGAACTCTTCGGCACATTGCAGCTGCGCAAGCTCGAAGTCCCTCCGGGGGGCTCCGTCGAGGTCGCAGTGACCTTCAAGCGCTGAGCGCACCACAGGAGTTGACGCGGGGACCTTCGACTCCTGATCCTTCCCCAGTCCACCAATCTGAGAATCTCAATGGACGACCTGATCTTCGCAGCAGACCACGGCCAACTCACGTTCCGATGGGCGCACGTCCTGGCGGGCGGCGTCTGGATCGGCATCCTGTACTTCTTCAACTGGATCAACGGCGCCTTCGCCGCGACCATGGATGGGGAGACCAAGCGCAAGGTCATTCCCGAGCTGATGCCGCGCGCCCTCTACTGGTTCCGCTGGGGCGCGGCCTGGACCTGGTTCACGGGTGTGTGCCTGCTGTTCGTCCTCTACTACGTGAAGGACACCGGCTTCTACCTCGCCGAGAAACCGATCGAGGGTCTGAACAAGCCGACGCCGGCGCAGTGGGGCATCCCCTTCGGCTGCCTGCTGCTCGGCTTCCTGGTCTACGACGTGATCTTCAAGTTCGCTGGCAAGCCCGGGAGTCCCGCCCACGCGGCGGGCGTGATCGTCTGGGGCGGCCTCGCCGTCGGGTTCTGTGCGTGGATGCAGAACGGCCTCGGCATGTCCCTGCGCGCATCCTTCGTGCACGTCGGCGCGCTCTTCGGCACCGCGATGGCCGCCAACGTCTGGATGCGCATCTGGCCCGCCCAGAAGCGCATCATCACGGCGATCAAGGCTGGTGAGGCCCCGAACGGCGACGACGCCGCGCTGGCTGGCTCGCGCAGCAAGCACAACACCTACATGTCGGTGCCGCTCCTGTTCCTGATGGTCAGCGTCGACCAGGGCAAGTTCGGTGACGCCCTGGCCCTGGCCCTGATCCTCGCCGCCTCGTGGGTCATCACGTTCGCCCTCTACAAGAAGTCGGCGATGGTGAAGGGCTTCTAGGAGGCATGCAGCCGGAGGACGAGAGCAACGAGGCGCACTCGCGGAGCGGACCGCTCCTCGTCGCCCTCGTGCTCGTCCTCGCGCTGACCCGCGGCGCGCTGGTCGGGGAGGTCGCGCCCTTCGACACGACCTTCCTCGGTGCGCGCGTCGTCGAGCACCTCAGCGAGGGGGTCGGAGCCAGGGCGAACCCGGGTCTCGCCACTCCGCAACCAGCGTTCCCCGTGGCCAGCCCCCTGGGCACCGCGCTCGCGGCGTTCTGCGTTTGGATGGGGACCTCGACCATCGCCACGGTGCTCTGGCTGCCGGTGCTGTTCGAGGTCCTGGCGGCCCTACTGTTCGTCCTGCTCCTGCGCGCGCGCCCGCTCATCGCGGGCGCGGCGCTGGTGCTCTGGATCGCGGCTCCCGAGCCGGCGCTCGTCGCCGCGGCTGGTGGGGCCGGGCCGTTGGCCCTGGCGCTGGT
>JAQBVH010000061.1 GCA_027623615.1 Planctomycetota bacterium
GGGCAGCTCGCGCTCGACATCGACCTCGATCCCCAGCAGGTCGCGCACGGTGCGTCCGTACTCCACCCGACTCAGCCGCCTGAGGGTCGGCCGACCCGGATCGGGGGGCGCGGCTGCGAGCAGCGCGGACAGGCCGCGCACGATCGCGAAGCGATCGTCGTCGGGCAGCGGAGCGACGGTCGCCGGCGGCATCTGCGCCGCGCGCACCTGCGCCAGGGCGTCGGCCGCCGTGGCGAGGTCAGCGACGTCCAACGCGGTCAGGTCGAGCCCGGCCTTGGGCCGGGTCCCGCCGTGGCAGGCTCCGCAGTGGGCGCTGAGGAGCGCGCTGAGCTCGCCGGGCCCTTCCGCCGTCTCCTGGGCCAGCGCGGGAGCGATGGTCAGGCCGGTCAGGGCCCAGCGGGCCGCTAGTAGAGCGCGTCCAGCCACTCGAGCAGCTCGTCCCCGAGCTGGTCCGGGTCGAGGCCGAGGACCTCCTCGAGGACGGTCGTCGAGGGCTCCTTGGCGATCCGCGCGAGGATCCCCGGCAGCTCGGCCTTGCGGCCCTCGACCAGGTACGCGCCGAGGGCGTACGAGACGAGCAGCTCGCGCTCGGTCATGTTGTTGACGTCCTTGCCGAGCAGGAACTTCATGTTCGGACGCTGGTTCTGGAGCACGTCCTTGGCCAGCTTGAGCCAGTTGACGTCCGGGTCGCGCAGGTTGTCCGAACGGTCCGCGCCGCGGTCGTAGTCCGACTCGCGCACGAAGAAGCGCAGGCGCGTGCCGCACAGGCGGTACGACAGGTAGAGCCCGATGCCCTCCCAGGCCCAGCCCTGCTTGTCGGTGAGCTGGAACTTGTGCTTGAGCAGCCAGCTGACCGTCTGGCGCGAGACCCCGTCGAGGCGAATCGTCGTGCTCTCGCCCCAGGTGACCATCGAACGCCAGTCGAGCCAGAAGGCGCCGACCGTCTCGAGTCCGGCGCCCTTGCCCTTGGTGTGAGCCTCCGCGACCTCGACCAGCTGCGCGTTGTCCTCGACCAGGTAGAAGGTCAGGCCCTCGGGGAGCTCGACCTCGATGCCCATGCCCTCGTTGAACAGGACCTGGGCCGCGTTGGCCACCTCGAGCGCGACCTTGACGTCCTCGTCACCGGTCTTCGAGAAGGCGCGCGCGAGCGGGTTCTTGCCGCTGGCCTCCCAGGTGAGGTCGCCCTCGAAGTCCCGCGGCTCGAGGTCCTCGAACTTCCCGCCAGCCGTGCGAGAACCGGCGACCAGGTCCTTGAGCTCCTTGCGCCGCTCGTAGCTGGCCTTGACCTCCTTGGAGACCCACGGACGGCCCTCCCAACCGGGAACGTGGCCCAGCGCCCGGTGCGCGACCTCGTCCTTGGGGAAGCGCTTGAGGATCAGCTTCATCTCGACCTGGTAGACGTCCTGGCCGACGTCGTCCTTGTACTTGGCGAGCAGGGCGTGGACGTTCGTGTGCCAATCGTCGAGCACCTTGGCGACCTGCGCTTCGATCTCGTCGAGGTCGACGCGTCCGCGGTTGCGCTGGACCTCGGGCTCCTCCGGCTGCTCCCAGGATCCATCCCGGTTGCGCTTGAACCCGAGCGCCTTGCGCGCCTTGAGGTGCTCGGGATCCGCGGCGACCGCCTCCCGGTAGAGCCGGTCGCGCTCGGCGTACCACTTCTTCTTGTGGCACCACTTGCCGACGTCGTACAGGCCGTCCGCAAGCGACTTGCGCAGGGCGCTGCGCTCCTCCTCGAAGTCCTCGATCGTCACAGGCGCGGCGATCTCGAGCGCGGCCACCACCGAGGCCCCGCCACCGAAGAGGACGAGGCCGCACAGCATTGCGAATCGTTTCATGATCAGCTCATCTCCCCGAGCCACTCGGCGAGCTCGGTCCGCAGGCGATCGATCTTGGTCCCGAGGACGTCCTCGAGCACGGTGACCGCGGGTTCCTTTCCGAGGCGCCGCAGGATCTCGGGCGCCTTGTCGGCGTGGGCCTCGAGCAGGTAGGCCGCGAGGCCGTACCCGATCATGAGGTCCACGTCCGTCAGCTGGTTGATGTCCTTGCCAAAGACGAAGACCAGGTTGGGCGGCTTCTCGCCGCTCAGGATCTCGTGGCCCATCCGCAGCCAGCTCGCGCCGTTGGCGCGCATGCGCTGGCCGGTCGACTTGTCCTGCTCGACGTACTCGGAGGGTTGCACCGAGTAGCTCAGGCGGGTGCCGCACAGCTTGTGGGACAGGTAGATGGAGAACCCCTCGTACGCCCAGCCCTGCTCCCCCGAGATCCCGAAGCTGTCGCGCAGCAGGTGATGGATCACCTGGCTCGAGACCATGTCCAGCCGACCGGCGCGGCTGCTCGTCCCGACCAGGAGCACGTTGCCCCTGGTCCACCAGGACCCCACGCCCTTAACGGACGGGCCCCGGGCGCCGGGGATGGCCGCGACCAGTCGCGGCAACGGGTCCTGGCCCTCGACGAGGTAGGCGCGCATCCCCGCGGGGAGGCTCGGCGCGTTCCCGAACACGTCCGCCAGAAAGGCCGGCGCGGCCTCGATCAGCTCGAGGGCCAGCTCGGCCTCCTGCGCGCCAGCGCTGGTCAGGACCCGACCGGCTCGGGACTCCATGGCGCCGGCCCACTCGACGCCGCACTCGCGCTCGTAGTCCTCCAGCTCGACCGCGCCGGGCTTGGAGGCCTGCTCGCGCCGGTCCTTGGCGAAGGCCTTGATCTGCCGTCGCCGCTCGTGGGCGCGCTTGGCGCCGGGCGTGACCCAGGGCTTGCCGTCCCAGCCCTCGACGTAGCCCAGCTCACGGCGCACCTTGGCGTGGTCGGGGAAGCGCGCGAGGATCACGCGCAGCTCGCGCTCGCGCTCCGCGGCGGTCAGGTCGTCCTCGTGCTCTTCGATGCAGGCGACCAGCGACTTGGCCCAGCGCCCCCAGACCTTCTCCTCGCGCTCTTCGAGCTCGTCGAAGTCGACCCGGCCGCTGTTGCGGGAGGGCGCGAACTCCTCGCTCTGCACCCACTCCCCGCTCTCGCCCTTGACGTACATGAGGGCGTGGCGCGCCTTCTTGTTGTCCGCATCGAGTCCGAGGACCAGCCCGTACATGCGGTCCCGCTCCAGACCATACCCCTCATCAGCGCACCACTTGGCGACGGAGATCAGGTCGTTCGCGGTCCTGGTCAGGACCTTGTCCTTGGCCTTGTCGAACGCGTCACCCGGGCAGAGGGTGAGCGCAGCGAGGGTCAACGCGGCAAGCAGCATCGCCCGATCCTAGCAGCCGGTCAGCGGCCGGTGACGACCCGGGGTGTCTCGATCCCGTAGGCGTTCGCGCCGGCCAGGGTGCGGGACTCCCCGCGGACGGCCTGGGCCGGTCCGGCATGCACGCACCAGTTGCCCTCGAAGCGGGCCTCCTGTTCGGGCTGGCCGCGCACTACGAACGCGGTCCTCTCGCACAGGAACGTGTTGCGCTCGACGCTGATCCAGGTGCCAGCCACGTTGGTCCCGTCGCCCCGGTCCCGCCCCCCGTGCATGTCGAACAGGTGCGAGAGGCTGGCGCCCCGCTCCACGTTGTGGGCGGCCCGGTAGCCTCCGCCGGCCCGGCCGGTCGCGGCGATCGAGTGACGGTTCCAGTCGAACAGGTTGTGGGTGATCTCGGCCTCGGCCAGGTCGAGGCAGACGCCGTAGCCGAGGCCCTGGCGCTGGCAATGGTGGATGAAGTTGTGGTGTACGCGGTGACCGGTCCCCCCCCGCAGGAAGACCCCCGCGTGGCTCCAGCCTGCGAGCTCACAGCCGTCCACCTCGAGCCGCGACGCGCGGGTCTCGATCCCATCCGAGGTCGGCAGCCCGTAGTAGTAGTCGGGGTCGCGCTCGCGGGTACCTTGATAGGCGCGCCGGTGATGGTCCAGCCGTCGCTCCGCGTCCGGCCCCTGCAGGCGCAGCCCGCTGAGCCGTGCGTCGTCCCCCGTCACCCGAATCAGCGGCCGGGTCAGCAGCGCATCGCTGAACAGGAGCGCGCCGGGCGACCCCTCCACGCCCCGGTCGCTCGCCAGGGTCACGCCGCCGGGCAGCTCGAGCACGAGCGCTTCGATGAAGACCATGCCGGTGAGGTCGATCACCACGTCACCGGGCAGGAAGATCACCTCTCCGGGTACGGCCCCCGCCAACGCCTGCAGCAGGCCATCGAGGTCACGTACCTGGTGGTCCCCGCTCCGAATCCCGGCGACGTAGCCCGCGCCACCTCCGATCGATCCGCGTTCGTCGGCGGCCGCGCCGAAGGTCTGCCCATCGACTTCGACGCTGGTGACCGCCGGGCAGGTCGTGTCCGCGCCGTACAGGCCGCCTTCGGACGCGGGAACGAGGAGCAGGGTCGTGAGCAGGAGGGTCGCCATGCCGCCATTGGACCACCCGCGCGCATTCACACGCTCGGCAACGTGTTCCCGTGACCTAGGATTCACCCATGACCTCGCTCGGATCGGATCCCGGCGCGACCGGCGTGCTCGATCGGCCCCGGCGGCGTCGCAGCTCCGGTTACCCGCCTGCGGGCAACGGAGGCGAGGACGACGGCGGCGACGGTTGGAACGGAGAGCCCGACCCGTCTCCTGACGATTCGCAGGGCGCGCACCATGCCAAGGGCGAATTTGCCCTGCGCCTGGCGATGGTCGCCATCAGCGCCCTCTTTCTCGTCTTCCTCGCGCTGCTCTGGAACACCCGCCGACAGGCGCAGAGCTGGCCGCCGCCGGGCGCGCCCTCGCCCCCGGCAGCCCTCTGGGTCAGCACGCTGCTCCTGGCTGCCTCGAGCCTGAGCTTGACCCGCGCTGCCCTGCTGACCCAGCGAGAACGGGGCTCCGGTCGCAGGTGGCTCGCCATCACCCTCGCGCTCGGACTGGGCTTCCTGGTCGGGCAAGCCTGGGCGATCCGTGAGTGGATCGAAGCGGGTGTCGCGCCCAGGGACGGGGGCTACGGCGCGCTCTTCTACCTGCTCCTCGGGGCGCACGGCGCTCACGTGCTCGTCGGGCTGGTCGACCTCACGCGCCTGACCCTGCGCGCGAGCCCGCCATCCGCTCCCAGGGTGCGCATGAGCGGCACCTACTGGCACTTCATGGGCGTGCTTTGGGCGTGTGTCTTCGTCCTGCTCTGGTGGCCGGAGGCGGCATGAGCGAGCTGGACCCCGAAGCCCGCGGCGTGATCGCCATCGTGCTGATCGGCGTCGCGATCGGATTCGGCCTCCTGACCTGGATCCTCGCGACCGGCCTCTAGTGGTGTGATTCACTCTGATGGAGAGTGAATCACACCACCAGTACTAGGCCGGCCAGGGCGCGACGCCTACTTCAAGAACCCGTTGCGGTGGTACTCCATGTACACACCGACGAAGGCCTCGACCTGGTTCGCCCATTGGCTGCCGAAGGCGAGGGTCAGCACGTGCCGCGCCAGCGCCTCCGAGGCCGGCACGGACTCGCCACGACCCTCGAGCGGCTGGGTCAAGAGGCGCGCGTAGGCTCCGCCGCCGGCCTGGGCGATGCGCATGAAGGCGCGCTCGGTCACGTTCGGTACACCAGCGGCGCCGACACCGACCGCTGCGGTGACGAAGGGCCGGGTGACGGTGCGCGTGCGGCCGCGCTGCTGCTGCGTCAGGTCGGTCGGGTCGACGCCAAATGGCTTCTCGCGCGCGTCCCTGGCGATTCGAATGGCGGCGTCGATGTCCTTCGGCGGCGCGTCGCCAAAGACGACGATCAGCTTGTTCGTGCCGCGTTCCCAGCCGAACTTCTGGTCGAGGGCAACCTCGAGGCCCGCCTCGACGGCCTCGGGGTAGTCGCCGCCGCCCGCGGCCACGGTCCGCTCGAGTCGCTTCTTCACCCGGTCCGGATGCTTGCTCAGGGGCTCGAGCACCTTCGCGCCGTCGGAGTAGTCGACGAAGTCCTTGTACT
The DNA here is from genome assembly GCA_027623615.1 of Planctomycetota bacterium. Taxonomy (GTDB): domain Bacteria; phylum Planctomycetota; class UBA1135; order UBA1135; genus JALWOP01. The sequence continues at coordinate 5,899 of JAQBVH010000061.1, forward strand.
CGACCAGCCCCATGCGGAACCTGGGCGAGATGCCGCTCAGCAGTACGACCAGGTCGTCGATCGAGTCGCGAGCTGCGTCGATCGTGGGCTGCATCGAGCCGGTCGTGTCGAGGCAGATGCAGAGGTCGAGGCCCGCCTCGTAGAGGTCGAAGGCCCGGTCGACGTGCCCCATCGAGGTCGTGCGCCGGCCGCCCTCCGGCGCGGGAGGCGGAATCCAGGGCTCGACGGCCCAGGTCGCGTGCTCCGCGCGCCAGACGCGGCTCCAGTCGGCGGCGCCCTGGACCTCGGCGTCCGGGAAGATGCGAAAGAGGATGTCCGCGACCTTGGCCGCGTAGACCTCGTGCCGCTCCCCGGCCTGCTCCTTGCAGAGCTCGGCGACCAGCTCCGGGGTCGCGATCGTGCGCAGCGCCGCGGGCTCGGTGCGCAGCAAGCTCTCGAGGGCGTAGATGCGCAGCTCCTTCTCCTTGCTCTGCAGCCCGTGCACCACCATGGCGCTGCCCTCCGGATGCCAGCGTGGGCCCAGGCTGAGCAGCAGGAAACCCCGCAGCGCCCAGTGCTTGGAGCGCTCGTAGCGCACGGCCAGGCCCCTGGTCTGGGACTCGGTCAAGCCCGGTGCGAACTGCGCGGAGTCAGCGGCCTGCCCGGTGTCTCCCCCCTGGGCGTGCAAGGCCCCCAGGAGCACGGGCAGGACGAGGAGGGAGTGCAGCAGTCGCATGGACGCCGAGAGTATCCACGCCGCCTGGCGCAGTGACCACGCGCCTGCAAAAAGGAGCAGCCCCGCCCCCTGCTCTCAGGGGTCGGGGCCGCGTGATTGCGATCAGGTCAGTTGCAGAAGTCGACCTGCACTCCGTCAGTCGTGTTCGAGGTGTTCCCGTCCCGATACCAGAGCTGGAAGAACCAGGTGTCACCCGGTGAGAACGCGCTGCCCGGGGGCAGGTCCTGGTTGTCGACCGCGAACGTCATCTGGCCGCCGGCGCCGGAGGAGAGCACGTGGTGCGAGAAGCGGTACTGGGGCGCACCGAGGCACAGGTTGCCGGAGCTGCCGCCGAAGAGCGGGAGGAAGTCCGTGGACTGCGACATCAGGAAGTAACCCAGCTCGTTCTGCGGCAGGGCCGTCGCCATCAACGTCAGGTCGTCGTCCTCGATCTTGGAGCTGCCGCTGGCCGAGATCGACGCGGCGTTGCCGGTCGAGTTCAGGGTGGCCGTGCAGTAGTTCGGGAAGGCCGCGGCGGGCACGGTGAGCTGGGCCTCCAGCTCGGTCGGCGTGCCGGGAATGAACAGGCTCACGGTGCCGGTACCGCCCACGGGCGGGCGATCCGCGGTGAACGCGAAGCTGGTCACGAAGCCCCAGCGGATCGCGTTGGCGTCGGGGTCGGTGTTGAACGGCACCGTCTCCCATTCGACCGAGCCGTTGCCGACCGTGTTGCTCCAGTCGTCGTTCTGCCAGATCGAACCCGAGTGGTGGTCCACGTCGTGGAAGTACACGTCGGTGATGTTCACGCCGTCGCAGGGGACCGGCACTTCGAAGCCGCCGACCGAGCGCTGCGAGTTGCCGTTCTGGATCGCGTACTGGTAGCGCCAGAGCCCGCCGCCGAGGTCGACCGCGCGGGAGGCGACGAAGATCCAGCCGTGGACGCCCTGGCCGCCCTCGTTCTCGACCGCCAGGTCGTGGATCAGGACGTCGTTGGCGTTGGCCTGCCAGGCGTAGATGGCCGGGTCGCCCATCTGGGTGGGGCCGATGTTGTCGATGTCGGCCGGGCCGGGATCGAACGTGATCGGACGCCAGGCGTAGTTGTTGCGCGCGTTGCCGGCGGCGTGATCGTCCTCGTGGAGGTACTGGGCCTCGGAGAAGAACATCGAACCGTCAGTGACGATGTCCGAGTTTCGAACCTGAAGGCGGCCGCGGATCGCAGCGGGGCCAGAGGTCGGGCCTCCCTTATTCGCCGGCCACTTGCCGGTGGTCGGGTTGATCAGCCACTTCGAGCCGCCGAACTGGCCGTCGTTGAGGCCGGCCCAGTAGGTGTCGGAGCAGTTCAGGCCGAGCCAGTTGCAGTCCAGGGCCTGGCAGCTGCCAGCGCAGCCGTCCCCATTCTCGTCCAGTGCGCAGAAGCTGTACTTGACGTAGCTGTACCCCATCTGCTCGAAGAGCCCGTCCGGATTGATGCGGTGCAGGTTGGTCGCGATGATCGGCGCCTTCTGCGCGTTGTCGTTCCAGGAGGCTGGCACGGTCCCGACGTTGCAGGCCGTGGTCGCGACCGAGTAGGCGCGGATCCCCGAGTCCTTCCCCCAGTACTCGTAGGACTCCGAGCCTGAGTCCTCACCGATGAGGGAGATCGAGATGTCGACCTGAGCCGAAGCCGCCGCCGGAAAGAGGACGACGAGCGCGAAGAGAGAGCGAAGCATGGGCGTCTCACAGAGAAGTGGATCGGAGAGGGAACCGAGTCTAACGGCGCACCAACGGAATTCTTGTTGTAGCTTCGCATGGAACGGGCCTTCTGCCCCGTTCTTGGCATGCGCCTGGTTGCTCTTCTCTATCTCTGTGCCCTCGCTGCGCTCATCGTCACGGCGGATCGCGGCGCCCTACCGGGGCCCCTGATGGCGATCTATGCCCTCCCCTGGGGGGACAAGGCCGTCCATGGCCTGCTCGGGCTGTGCGGGGCATTCCTGTGCGATCGCGCCCTGGTTGGCCGTCGCTGGCAGCGCTTACCCCTGGGAAGTTCCCTGCTCAGCGTGGCGCTGGTGCTCGAGGAATGCAGCCACACCGCATTGGCGCACCGAGTCGCCGACCCCCTCGACGCCTTGGCGACCCTGATCGGGGTCGCCTTCGGCGCCTGGGCTCAGTCATCGTGCTCGTGCTCGAAGAAGCGCGCGGCGACCTCGGTCCCGTCGTAGATCTCGACTCGCGCCTCGTGAATGCGCCAGGTGGGAATGACCGGGACGTCCGACCCGGCGGGGAGTCCGCCAACGCGCGTGAGGACCATCAGCCAGCGCTCGTAGCTCCAGGCCACCGAGCTGCCGTCGAAGCGCCAGGTGGCTTGCGCCACGCGCAAGTGCTCTGGCCAGTCGAGGTTCATCTCGCGCTCGAGGCGATCGATCAGGGCTGTCAGTGACCACTCGCGATCCCCGATCGGCGTCTCCAGCGTGCGTTCGCGAAGCTGGCTCGCGACGAGCAGGTCTGCAACGGGCCCGCGGGCGATCCGAGCTGCACGGTCCGGCACGGTGAGCAGGGTTCCCTCCGGCCGGATGGCGACCACGCCACCGACCTGGGGCGCGGCTACGTCGAGCCATTCGCGCACCGAGCGCGTTCCGTAATCGACGGTCACTGCTCCCGCCAAACGCGGATCGACCTCGATCGGTCGGCCCCACACGGCAGCCACGCGCGCGGCGAAGCGTGCGACGGGCTCCGCTCCCCGCGGTTGCAAGCGCAAGCGTTCGGAGAGCGCCTGTCGCTGCGCAGTCTGCTGGGCCTCTCTGCGTTCGAGCGCGAGCGCCCCTGCGACGGACAGCAGCAGCACGCGGCCCCCGGCGACGCGCAGCTCGACCTCCCGCCCAGGACCGTCACCCGCACGCAGATGCTCGGGCAGGCTGCGCGACTCCGAGGGCAGGACGAAGTACTCCTGCGCGAGCGCGTCCTCGAGCGCCGGCTCGATCGCGACCAAGAGGGGCGTCCCGCGGGTGAGGGCATCCGCCCACGCGCGCAGCCCGCGAGCCGGCTCCCCCTCCCCGCAGAGCTGGATGGTCGCCAGGAGTTGACGCACTTCCGCATCATCCGCGGTGGCTGGAGAAGCAGCCGTGAGGGTGAGCAGGAGGGCGCAGAACACGGCTCCGTTGTACTGCCTGGGTGGCCTGAGCCCAAAGTGTGCGGCTTGGGGGCGGCGCGCAGCGCCCGGATCGTCTGCCCAGCCTGACCCATGACGCAACGAGGGCGATCGCGAAACTTGATTGCGGGCGACCTTCCGCGGCGAAGCCCGAGTATCGGGGGATGTCGCCGAGGACCAGAGGGGAAGAGACGCTGCGGGCGGGTGCAGCCCCCCGGCGAGGCCGACGCGCCGGGGGGCGAGAGAGTGCCTTGGACGGCGAAGAAGATGAGAACGATGGCGAAGTGCGACGCAACGGCGGGTAGAAGCTCTCGGCGAACCGCGCGATCTGCCTCGGGGCCCTTCACCTCGCCTGCGCGTACGACCTCGCCGACGCCGTTCGCTCTCCGTCGCTGCTCTTCGCCGTTCAAGGCTCTCTTCGCCCCCCGGCGCGTCGGCCTCGCCGGGGGTCCTCACCCGCCC
>JAQBVH010000062.1 GCA_027623615.1 Planctomycetota bacterium
CTGGCTGAGGGCGACCAGGCTCTCGCCCAGGGTCTCGGTCGCCCGGGTCTCTTCCACCAGGATGCCGGCGTCGCCCGCCAGGTTCGACCACTCGCGGGCCTGGTCGAAGGCCTCCATCAGGGCGGCGGCTTCCGCGGTGGTGAAGCGACTCTCCTGGGCGGGATCGAGGAGCGGACGCGCCTCGGTGGCGGCCATCGCGATCGCATGCAGTCGCATCAGCGCCGCAATGCTCTTGAGCTCGTCCGCGGTCCAGTCACGCTCGAGGCGGCCTGAGAAGAGGTTGTTCAGTTCGCGCAGGTGCCCGCTGAAGCGGGACCACGGCAGAAGCTCCGTACCGGAGCCGGTGGAGACGAGCACACCCTCGCGGGAGACGCCCACCGCGTCCCGGTTCGAGCCGCCGGGTTCCATGATGCTCTTGCGCTTCCAGTCGCCCGCGGTCCAGGTCGTCGACAGCAGCTCGAGCGCATCGATCGCGAACTCCACCTCGGTCACCCAATCATCGACGCGCTCCTGCGCCGCGGGGGTCGTCAGCCGCGCGCGCAGGCTGGTCAGCCGGTCCCGGGCGGCGGCGAGTTGAAACTTCTCGATCTCGGTGTGCAGGCCGGAGGTGCCGCCGAGCCCTTCCACGAGTGACGCGCGATCCTGGCGCCGGCGCTCCGTGAGGAACGTCGACTCGAGCTCCGCAGCGCCGTCACGGCGCAGGCGCGCCTGGTCGGCGAGCGTGCGCAGCTCGACCACCTTGGGCGGGTCCTCGGGGAACACGGGAAGATCGACCAGCGCGATGATCTGGCGGCACGACTCGACCATGCTGGGGAAGTCACCCGCTGCCTCCAGGGCCTCGACCTCCGCCCAGCGTAGGCGAGCGAAGGTGACGGCCTTGCTCAACACCTCGTCGCGCAGCTTGAGGCGCGCGAGGGCGAAGTCGGCGTCCGCCTCCCAGGCTTCCTGGCCAGGCACCGCAACGATCGCCCGGAGGGAATCACCGGGGCGCGGCGGCTCCGCGTCGAGGTTCGCCGCCGTGCGCAGCGCCATCACGATGGTCAGGCGCTTTTCGGCGAGCTGAGCCTCTTCGGTCGCCGCGCTGGCCACGGCCGCTGCGAGAGTGTCGGCCCTCTCGCTCGCCCGCCGTGCCGCGTCGGTCCCGAGGTACCTCTTTGCCAGCCCACGTAGATCCACGATGCGCTGGTCGTCCGTGAGCTCGCTCTGGTTCAGCTTGAGCAGCGCGATCTCCGCGTCCCGCTCGAGCAGCTTGGCAGCCTCGTCGTCGTCAACGCCCACCGGGGTGGTGCCCTTGGGATCGGTGCCGCTCGGACCGCCGCCGTCGCCGGGTCCACCGGCACCGTTGCCGTTCGGATCAGCCCCCATCCCCTGGCCTGACGCCTGGTTGCCCCCGCCCGGATCGTCCGTCGGGGCGGGTTCTTCACCTCCGCCGCCGAGGAGCGCCTTCCCGACGATCGCCAGGATCACGACGACGACGATGGGGACCACGCCCTTGGGTACGCCCCCGCTCCTGCGGGCGCTGCTCGCGACCTGGCCCGACTTGGCCGCGCCGTCCTCGGCGAGCAGGCGCTCGAGCTCGCGCACCAGCACCGCCGCGCTCGGTGTGCGCGCTGCGGGGTCCTTCTCCAGCAGGCGCATGACCATGTCGGACACGCCGCGCGGTACGCCCGGGGACGCCTCGTGCAACGGCTCGGCGTTGCCCGAGAGGACCTTGCGCAAGATCTCGTTGGCGCTCTCACCCTCGAAGGGGGAGCGACCGGCAATGACCCGGTACGCGGTCGCGCCGAGGGAATAGAGGTCCGAACGCGGGTCGGCCCGCTCGCCGCGCACGACCTCGGGCGCGATGAACTGAGGTGTTCCGAACACCTTGCGGCCGCCGCTCGAGAGCTCCTCCTGCTCGACCTGCACGGCCAGACCGAGGTCACAGATCTTCGTGATCCCCTCGTCGGTCTGCATGAGGTTGGCGGGTTTGATGTCGCGGTGCACGACGCCTCGCGACTCGGCGAACTCGAGGCCCCGGGAGGCGTCGAGCAAGATCTTCAAGGCCTCGCGCCAGGGGATGGGACCGCGGGTTCCGAGGCGCACCTCGAGGCACCCCCCGGACATGTACTCCATGGAGAGGTAGTGCTGGCCGCTCGCCTCGCCCACGTCGTGCACGGTCACGACGTTGGGGTGACTCAGGGCGGCCGCGGCGCGGGCCTCGGCCTGGAAGCGCTCGACGAAGACCGGGTCGGCCTCGAGCCTTGCGCTGAGCATCTTGAGGGCGACCTGCCGGTCGAGGCTGACCTGGGTCGCGAGCCAGACCTCGCCCGTGCCTCCGCGCCCGATGCAGCGCTCGAGCATGTGACCGGGGATGACCGGGAGCTTGACCTCCCGGACCGGTGCGGGCTTGGCGACCCTCGCGCGCTGCGACTTCGACTTCGAATTGGGCTGTGGCGCGGTCCGCGTGTCGTCCAGTTCCTCGACGATCGCGGCCTGCTTCGGCGGCGCGGGCTCGACCTGCGCGGACGCCGCCTTCGGATCGGTGATGACCAGGCGCACGGACCCGAGCAGGATCTGGTCACCCGCCCGGAGGCGCGCTCCCTCGGTGCGCTTGCCGTTCAGGATCGTGCCGTACTTCGAGCCCAGGTCCTTGAGGGCCCAGCCGCCGCCCTTGAGCCGGCCGATCGTGCAGTGCACGGCGTCGACGCCCTGCCCCTCGACGACCACGTCGGCGCGGTTTCCCGACCCGAGCACGAGCTTGCCTTGGGCGGGCAGCTCCACCGGCGCGTGGCCGGGGATCTCGAGCATGAGTCGTTCGCTCACTCCGACACCCCGCGGTAGAGGTCGGTGCCGACTCGGACGCAGGTGCTGCCGGCCGCCACCGCGGCCTCGAGGTCACGACTCATGCCCATGGAGAGCCCGCTGGCCAGTGCCTGCTCTCGGGTTCGCTCGCGCAGGGCGGCGACCGCGGCGAAGACCGCAGCGGCATCGTGTCCGTCGGTCTCGTGCAGAGGAGCCATGGCCATCAACCCGCGAACGGAGAGAGAGGGGAGGGCCTTGGAGATCTCGAGCGCCGCGGGTAGCTCGTCGGCGCCCAGACCGGTCTTGGTTGCCTCGCGCGTCAGGTCGACCTGCAGGTAGACCTCGAGGGCACGGCCTTCCTCCTCGCAGATCCGCCCGAGGGTCTCGAGCAGGCGCACGGAGTCGACCGAGTGCAGCACGCTCGCGTGCTGCACGATGCGCCGCGCCTTGTTGCGCTGGACGTGACCGATGAAGTGCCAGCGCACGCCGTCAATGGCCTCGGCCTTGCGCACCAGCTCGTCGGCGCGATTCTCGGCCAGCTCGACTTCGCCCAGGCTGACCAGGGCCCGCGCGACCTCGACCGAGACCGCCTTGGTCACGGGCAACAGCTGCACCTCGTCCCTACGACCGGCAGCCTGGGCCGCCCGGTCGATCCGGCGACGGATCGCCTCCAAATTGGTGCGCAGCTGGGTCGTCTCGGGCTGGGTGCAGGTCACGGCGAGGGGCCGGGGAGCGTGGCCGGGGGAAGAGGATATCCGGGCCCCGGGCGCGAGTCACGGCCCGCACCCGGCCCCGCGCAAAGCTTATCGCGCTGCGCCAAACCCAGCCCGTCCGCTGCCGCAGGCTCAGCCCCGGATGTGTTGATGCAGGTCGAGACGCACCCGCCGCACGGTCCCGGGGCCCACCCTGACCGTCTCGGCAGGGCGCACTCCCGCGACCCAGACCAGCTCGTGACCGGCGAAGACCAGGGGAATCCGGGCGCGTTCCTCGGCCGGGATGCCGGCGTCCCTCAGGAATCGACCCAGGGGCCGCGACCCAGGTGCACCCAGGGGCCGAAAGCGGTCGCCCGGCCGGGCGAAGCGGACGGTCAGCGAACCCGGCAGGCGGTCCGCATCGAGCTCCACGAAGCTTGGCTCGGTGGGGATCGGGTCCTCCGACTTGGCCGTGACCAGCTCGGCGGAGAGGACGCGCCCGTCCGGAAGGGTGAGGTGTCCTGGCAGCGCGAGGGATGCGGCGCCGGCTGATGGGCCCCCTTCGGGGGCCGCCTCCGTCTGGCCGGCCGGGGGCCGGCTGGAGCGCGCGGCCGCCTGGCCCCGTGCGCCCGAGGGGGTGACCAGGACCAGCTCGTTCGGACGCAGATCCAGGGTCCAATCGCCGGACAAGCTCCTGCGGGTGACCCGACCGGTGGTCAGGTCGTCCTCGAGCTGGGTGAGCACCGCCCGCGACGGGGCGTTGCCGGTCCCCTCCGTGAGGAGGCGCCACAGGGCGCGTCGCCGCAGGGGGGACGCCAGGCCCTCGAGGGGATCCCGTGCCAGGCGACCACCGACCTCGGAATCCTCCAGGTCTCCGGAGGGCTCAGCCTGCTGGGGGAGGGACCAGGCCAGGTGGGCCGTGCGCCCGGCGAGCTCCTCCTCCAGGCGCTCGACCGCGCCGGCGAAGGCGCGCAGGCCGTCCAGACCCTCGGGGCCACAGGCCTCCTCGATCTCGGGCAGCAGGGCGCCGCGCACCCGGTTGCGGGTGAAACGATCGTCCTGGTTCGAGGAGTCTTCCCGCCAGGTGAGCCCGGCCTCGCGCAGGAGCAGGCGCACCTCCTCGCGGCGCATGGCCAGGAGGGGGCGTACGACCTGAATCTTCACGTCCTTCCCGCGGCCGAGCACATTGCGGGAGCGCAGGCCCGCCAACCCGGGCAGGTCGGAGCCGCGCATCCAGCGCAAGAGCAGGGTCTCGAGGGCGTCGTCCTCGTGGTGCCCGGTGAGCACGGTGCGCAGGCCCGCGTCGCGAGCCTCGTCGCCCAGGGCCCGGTAGCGGGCCTCCCGGGCGCGTGCTTCCAGGTTGGGGCCGTCTTCGAGGTCGATGCGCTTGCGGGCGAAGGGCACGCCGAGCTTGGCGCACAGCCGCGCACAGAAGGCCGCGTCCCCGTCGGACTCATCCTCGCGCAGCCCGTGGTCCACGTGGACCGCCAGGATGCGGGGGCGGGGCTGCGCCTGGGACAGGACGTGCAGCAGGAAGACGGAGTCAGCGCCGCCCGAGAGGGCCAGCAGGACCGGTTCGGTGGCGGACAGACCCGTGGCGCGGGCCAGGGAGGACCACCGATCCTGGGACCACCGCCCGCTCGTGGGACCTGTTTGGTGCTCTCGAGAACTCAACGGGGTCGTCTCCTTCGTCTTCTGCGTCCGCCGCGCGGACAGGCTGCCTGATTGAGAGTAGCCACAGCTGCGCCGTGACCCGTGTCGCAACAGCCCCATGGCTACCGGATCCAGTGACAGAACCGGTACCAGGGCCGATCGTGGTCCGGCGGGTGCCCGAAGTGTGGGGGGAGGAACCCGCGCGGGCCGCCGAGGGGCGCGCCACGACACGATTGAACCCTTCGGTGGGCCTGGCTATCCTCTCGCCCCGATTCCTGCGGAAACTGTCTTCGATCGCCGATACGACGCGATCCGCGGGAATCCCCGCTGGCGCAGTCAACTGCGCCTTCCTGGCCCGCCCCTCGATCCAGGCCTCGCCCGGGTTCCCGATCCGGGGTCGCCGAGATCCGCCGGGGCGGGCGGCCGCGCCTGCGCCAACCCAACCGCTCTCCTCCACCGGCCGCCGTCCGCGGCCGCCCATTTCCCATGCGTATCGCCATCAACGGCTTCGGCCGTATCGGCCGCAACGTCTTCCGCATCATCCAGAACACCCCGGGCATGGAGGTCGTGCACATCAACGACCTGACCGACCCGGACACCCTGGCCCATCTGCTCAAGTACGACACGGTGGCCGGCCGCTACCCCGGCAAGGTGCGCGCCGCCAAGGGCGCCATCGTCGTCGACGGCACGAAGATCCCGATCACCGCCGAGCGCGACCCGGCCGCCCTGCCGCACGGCGAGAACAAGATCGACTTCGTCGTCGAGGCGACCGGCGTTCTTGCGACCCGCGAGGCCTGCCAGAAGCACCTCGACGCCGGCGCCAAGAAGGTCGTGCTGACCGTGCCGCCCAAGGACGCGATCGACAACATGGTCGTGCTCGGCGTCAACGACGACACGCTCAGGGGCGACCACCTCATCGTCTCCAACGCCTCGTGCACCACCAACTGCCTGGCCCCCGTGGCCAAGGTGCTCGACGACGCCTTCGGAATCGTGAACGGCATGATGACGACCGTGCACGCCTACACGAACGACCAGCACGTGCTCGACCTGCCGCACAAGGACCTGCGCCGCGCCCGCGCTGCCGCCGCGAACATCATCCCGACCAGCACCGGCGCCGCCCGGGCGGTCGGCAAGATCCTGCCCAAGCTGGCGGGCAAGCTGGACGGCTTCTCGATGCGCGTCCCCGTCCCGGTCGGCTCGGTGGTCGACCTGGTCGTCAACCTCAAGCAGAGCGTGACGGTCGAGGAGGTCAACGGCGCGCTGGCCGCGGCCGCCAAGAAGGGACCCCTCAAGGGCATCTTGGCCTACACCGAGGACCCGATCGTCTCGAGCGACATCGTCGGCGATCCGCACAGCTCGATCGTCGACGCCGGCTGCACGATGGCCATGGGCAAGACCGTCAAGGTCGTGGCCTGGTACGACAACGAGTGGGGCTACTCGAACCGGGTCGTCGAGCTGATGAAGCTGGCGCACCGCCTCAAGCCGACCGCGAAGAAGTCGACTGCAAAGAAGCCGGCGGCAATGAAGCCGGCGGCCAAGAAGACGGCCGCGAGGAAGACGGCGGCCAAGAAGACGGCCGCGGGCAAGACGGTAGGGGCCAAGTGAGCCTCTCGGTCCCGACCCTGGCCGACCTCGAGCTGGCCGGCAAGCGGGTCCTCTGCCGCGTCGACTTCAACGTGCCCTGCGATGGCGCGGGGCAGATCACCGATGACACGCGCATCCGCGCGGCCCTGCCCACCCTGCGTTCGATCCTGGACGCGGGTGGGCGCCCGGTCTGCCTGATGCACCTGGGTCGGCCCGAGGGCCAGGTGGTCGAGGACCTGCGCGTCGACGTCATGGGCGTGCGCCTGTCCGAGCTGCTCGGCGTGCCGGTCGTCAAGCTCGACGAGAGCATCGGCGACGGTGTCCGCGCGGCGATCGAGGCGGCGCCCGAGGGCTCGCTCGTGCTGCTCGAGAACGTGCGCTTCCATCCGGGCGAGACCGAGGGAGACGCCGACCTGGCCGCGGCCTACGCGTCGCTCGGCGACGTGTTCGTGAACGACGCCTTCGGCGCGAGCCACCGGGCCCACGCCTCGGTGTCCGGCATCGCAGCGCACCTGCCCTCGGCGGCCGGGCTGCTCCTGGCGCGGGAGGTCGAGGCCTTCGCCAAGGTCCTCCACGAGCCGGAGCGGCCGCTGGTCGCGATCCTCGGCGGCGCCAAGGTCTCGGACAAGCTGACCGTGATCGACAACCTGCTCGATCGGGTCGACGCGCTGCTGGTCGGCGGCGGGATGGCCTACACCTTCCTCGCTGCCCAGGGCCACAGCATCGGCGACTCGCTCTTCGAGGGAGACCGGCTCGACACCTGCAAGGCGGCCCTGACCAAGGCGGCCGAGCGCGGCGTGGACCTGTGCCTGCCGACCGACCACGTGGTGGCCGAGCGCTTCGCAGCAGACGCGGAGGCCGAGGTCTGCGGGGTCGACATCACCGCCGGCAGGATGGCCCTCGACATCGGTCCCGAGACCCGGACGGCCTACTCCGGCCGCATCGCGGGTGCACGGACCGTGGTCTGGAACGGCCCGATGGGCGTGTTCGAGATGGAGCGCTTCCGCGCCGGGACCGAGGCCGTCGGCCGCGCGGTCGCCACCTGCGCGGGGACCACCGTGGTCGGCGGCGGCGACTCGGTCGCGGCCGTGCACCTGCTCGGCATCGCGGACCAGGTGTCTCACGTTTCGACAGGTGGCGGCGCCTCCCTCGAGCTGCTCGAGGGCAAGCAGCTCCCCGGAATCGCCTGCCTAGGCCAGAAGAACTGACCGCAGAACTGACTCGATCAGGGCCGGAATGGCCCCTCACGCGGCCCGGACGTTTCTGACGGCGTCCGGGCCGCTTACAATCGCTGCCCATGGTTCGGCCCGTCACCATTGCTCCGTCACTCCTGTCCTGTGACTTCGCCCGCATCGGGGAGGAGGTCGCGCGCGTCGAAGCCGCTGGTGCCGACTGGCTCCACGTCGACGTGATGGACGGGCACTTCGTGCCGAACCTCACCCTCGGCCCGCCCCTGGTCAAGGCGATCAAGCGTGCGGCCCAGAAGCCGCTCGACGTGCACCTGATGATCACCAACCCGCTCGCGTTCGCCGAGGCCTACGCCCGGGCCGGCGCCGAGGTGTTGACGTTCCACTGGGAGGTCGCGCGGTCCGAGGCCGCCGCCGCCGAGGTGATCGCCGCCTTCCGAGCGCACGGCGTCCCCAAGGTGGGGGTGGCGATCAACCCCGACACCCCGGTCGAGGAGCTGGCGCCGATCCTTGGCGACGTGGACCTCGTCCTGGTGATGAGTGTCTTCCCCGGCTTCGGTGGACAGTCCTTCATGCCCCAGGTCCTCGCGAAGACCCGCTGGCTGCGGGAGCAGGGCTACGCGGGCCACGTCGAGATGGACGGCGGCCTCAACCCCGAGACGCTGCCCCAGTGCGCCGCCGCCGGCGCCGACGCGTTGGTGGCCGGGTCTGCGATCTTCGGCACGCCCGACATGGCCGCAACGATTCGTTCCTTCCGGGCGGCCGCCGAGGCCGCGAGCGCCAAGGAGATCGCCTGATGGCCGACAAGGAACCGGACCCGCGCCCCGGACGCCTGTCGCGGCTACGCTTCAAGAAGAAGGACATGCCGGACGGCCTGTGGCTGAAGTGCCCAGGGTGCGACACGACCATCTACCGCAAGGAGCTCGTGGCCAAGGGCCACGTCTGCCCTTCCTGCGCCCATCACTTCACCGTCCCGGGTCGCGAGCGCGTCGCGATGGTGCTCGACGAGGGCAGCTGGCACGAACTGCACCCGGACCTGGAGTCCCTGGACCGCCTGAACTTCACGGACGCGATCACCTACGCCGAGAAGCTCGTGGAGACGCAGAATCGGACCGGCCAGAAGGACGCGCTCTTCTGCGGCCTCGGTCGCATCGAGGGCCGGCCGATCGTGCTGGCGGTGCTGGACTTCAAGTTCCTGGGCGGCTCGATGGGCGAGGTCGTGGGCGAGAAGGTCTCGCTGGCCTGCGACGAGGCCCGCACGCGGCGGCTGCCGGTGGTGATCTTCACCAGCTCGGGCGGCGCGCGCATGCACGAGGGCGTCTTGTCCCTGATGCAGATGGCGAAGACCTGCTCGGCCCTCTCGACCCTGAACGAGGCAGGCGGCCTCTCGATCTGCGTCCTGACCAACCCGACCACGGGTGGGGTCACGGCGAGCTTCGCCTCGGTCTGCGACCTGACCCTGGCCGAGCCGGGCGCCCTGATCGGCTTCGCCGGTCCGCGGGTGATCCAGAGCACGATCCGGCAAGAGCTGCCCGAGGGCTTCCAGCGCTCGGAGTTCTTGATCGAGAAGGGTCAGGTCGACCGCATCGTGTCGCGGGGTGACCTGCGAGACGAGCTGGCGGCCCTGATCGACTACGGCACGGTCAGCTGGAAGGGCTATCCGCCCCCGCTACCCGAGCCCCCGACGACGCCGGCGAGCGAGGCTGCCGACGCGAGCGAGGCTGCCGAGGAGAGCGGCGACGCGCCAGCGTCGAGCCTGGCGGAGGTCGATATCCCGCGCCCGCAGGAGGCCGACGCGCCCGAGACCGACGCCACGATCGCCGAGGCGGTGGACCCGAGGGAGTAGGGGCGGCGCGCCGCTGGTCTTCGGGCCCTGGCCCGCGGGTTCGGCGCTGGCCCGCTCAGCCCTGGCGCACGAAGCGCATCACCCAGGAGTCGAACCACCCCTGGAGCGGGGAGCCCAGGGCGCGATCGACGCCGGCGCCGAGCTGGTTGGCCCACAGGAGCGGATAGCTGAGCACGCCCTTCAGCTTGGTCTCGTTGAGGTGCATCAGCTGCGGCACCGGCCGGGTGAGCTGGTAGCCCGCCCAGGCCTGGAAGGTGAAGCCGCGCGCCTCGAGCATGCCGCGCACCTCAGCGCGAGTCGACGCGTTGAGCTCGCGCACCGGGAGCAGCGGCTTGGCGGCGCGGCGGGTGCGGAAGCCGCGGGCCTCCCGATGGATGTCGCCAATCACCCGCGTGCCGCCCGGCCGTACC